>JAHWJF010000076.1:0-7844 GCA_019348515.1 Chloroflexota bacterium
CGCCGTTCATCCACGGCTCGACCACCCCGGCGGTGAAGGCGGTGGTGACGGCCGCGTCGACCGCGTTCCCACCCCGGCGCAGGACCTCCGTGCCCGCGGCGGTGGCCTGGGCTGTCTTGGCGGCGACCATCCCGCCGCGGCCGCGCGCTTCCAGCCGGTTGACCTGCCACTCCGTCTCCACAGGCATCCTTCGTCCCCTATCTCGTGCCCCCCGACAATCGTTCGCCGATCATAGACGACCCGCGCCCGGAGCTAAACGAAGTAAAAATGGGTATTGACAACGAGGCACGGAAGGTGTACGTTCACTACAAGCCAAACGCGAACGGAACCCAGTTCCCGACGCGGATGGTGGAGCAAACGCCGACGAGGCTCGCGCGCAAGCGCCGGACTTGTCGGCGTTTTGCTGTCTTCGCTACCTCGAACCCCAGGGACGAGCAAACGATTAGCTCGATGCTCCTGGGTCATCTGGGACAGCGGTAGGATCGAGGGGGTTTGGGATCGGCTCGATGAAGAAATTCTCCAGATCGTCCTCGTCGAGCACCTCGTCGACGTCGACTGCACGGTCTATGGTGTTCCACGTCGAGTGTCGATCGGGATCCAGCGCGGCGTCTCCCGGGTCCCCAAGATCGCTGGCATCTGATCTGTTCGGGTCGGTCATGGCATCCTCCTCCACATCGACTCTCGGACGTGCACATGCACGTGTACTTGCAGAATCGATGCCGGTGAGCCGGCCCGCCATGGCGGGACCCCTCCGACCCGATAGTTCCTGCCGGGTCCCTCCCTCTCAAACACCCTTTTGAAGACCAACGTGATTGACGGCGGCGCGGGGGGTGCGTAGGATGCCCCGACAAGGACGACGGGCGGATCTGCCGCTCGCCACCTAGCGAGGGGGCGCTCCATGGTTCACGATTCGGGCCCCCGCGACCCAAACTTCGCGGCTGAGGCCCTTGCACTTGCACGCGCTGGCATCACGCCTGAGCTTGCGGCTGTCTTCAGTGATGAGTCGTTAGCATGCCCGACCTGCGGAGTCGACCTTTCCGGCACGGACGGGTTCGAGACATTCAGGGTCTGCCCTGGTTGTCATCGCCACTTCCCGATCCCGGCGCGCGAGCGCTTACGGCTGCTCGTCGACCAGGAGAGTTTCCGCGAGACGAATGCAGCCCTCGTCTCGCTCGACCCCCTTGTCTTCCGCGATCTGCTGCCGGTGCCCGACCGTCTCGCGGAGGTGGCCGAGCGGTTTAGCGGAGCCGGTGGAGGAGTTAGCGAGGCGGTACTCACGGGTAACGGGCTCATTGCCGGCCGCGAGGTCGTGCTGGTGGTCCTCGACCATGCGTTTCTCGGCGCGTGCATTGGTCCGGTCGCCGGAGAGAAGATCCTGCTCGCCATGGAGGCAGCGGCCCATCGCCGCCTTCCCCTGGTCGCCATCTGCACCGCCGGCGGCGCGCGGACGCAGGAGGGGTTGCTCGGATTGATCCAGGGGCCAAAGATCGCCGCCACCGCGGCGCGTCTTCACCGTGCCGGGGTTCCGTTTGTCAGCGTGCTGGCGCATCCCGCAACAGGCGCCGCCTGGGCGGCCCTGGCGAACCAGGCCGACATCATTCTCGCTGAGCCGGGGGCCAGGATCGGGCCCGGTGGCCGGCAGGCGGGCGTGGAGACCGCCAAGTCAGCCGAAGACCTGCTGGCGCACGGCATGCTCGACGGGATCGTCGACCGCACCCGCCTCCGCGAGACGCTGGCGATGATCCTCGCGTTGTTCGCTGACCGGGGCAAGTACCGGCCCGCGACAATGGGAGATGCCCCTGCGTGGTCTTCCGGGTTCACCGTTGGCGAACCGACGAGCGCGCGGCGCCGGGTTGCCGGCTGGCAAGAGGCAGGGCTGGCGCGCCATCCCGAGCGTCCGAGTGCCCGTGATTACCTCGGCCGTCTCGCCACGGAGTGGATCGAGCTCCATGGTGACCGCGCCGGGTGCGATGACCCCGCGGCAATCGCCGGGCTCGGCCGCATAGCCGGGATCCCGGCGGTGATCGTTGCCGGCGAGCGGGGCCAACCCGCGAGGGCCGGGACATTCCGTAAGGCGGAGCGGGTACTGCGATTGGCCGGGCATCTCGAGCTGCCGGTCGTGACCCTTGTTGACACGCCGGGGGTCGATGCTGAGCCTGACAGCGATCCTGCCCAGACGACCGCCGCGCTGGCCGGGCTGATCGGCCTCACCGGTTTCCTCCCCGTGCCGGTCGTGTCGGTGGTGATCGGCGAGGCCGCCGGCGCCGCCGGTGTCGCCCTCGGTATCGGGGACCGTATCCTGATGCAGGAGCATGCCGTCTACACCGTCGGTGGCGCGGCGGGAACCGACCGCCGTGCGGCGGAGCCGCTCGCCGCTTCTCGCACACTGACGGCGCCGGAATGTGAGCGTCTCGGCGTCGCCGATGGCATCATCCCGGAACCAGTCCCCGCGGCGCACGCCGATCCGGACGCCGCCGCGCGCGCACTGGGCGCGGCGATTGCGGCGGCACTGGCCGATCTGGCGGGCATCGGGCCACGGCGTCTCCTCGACGACCGCGCCGCGAAGCTGCGCACCCTCGGTCAGACGACGCCCGAGGGACGGGAGGCCGCCCGCCGCGAGGTCCGCGAGCTTCAGGAGCTGCAGCGTACGCTGGCTCGCTCGCTTGGCGACCTGCGCGAGCGGCTCGAGGAGCATGGTCTGCCCAGAAATCTCCATTTGCCGCAGCTTCCAGCCCCGGTGCGGGGCCGGGTGCATTTCGACACCTCGGCGCTGCCCGCCGTCGATTGGGCGCGCGCGGAATTGGTCGACCGCGCGGTGCGTCTCTCCGCGTGGCGTCGTCACGGCGAGCCGCCTGCGATAGACCCGGATCTTACCCCGGCCACTCCCGGCGAGAAGCGGAACGGGGAGACGACATGACGCTGCCGGGCGCGGATGGCGCTCCGAACCCATACCGGGTGGCGGCGATCCAGTTTGAGCCGACGCTTTTCAGCAAGGCCGCGAACCTGGAGGCGCTGCTGCGGCTCGCGGAGGAGGCGGCGGCTGGCGGCGCCAGGCTGATCGTCACGCCGGAGATGGCGACCACCGCCTACTGCTGGGCCACCCGTGAGGAGATCGCGAGCGACGTCGAGCCCGTACCAGGGCCGACCACGGAGCGCTTCGCCGAGATCGCCGCCCGTCACGACTGCTGGATCGTGGTTGGTCTAGCTGAGGTCGATGCGGAGACCGGCGTCTATTACAACAGTGCCGTCCTCATCGGTCCCGAGGGGCCGGCCGGGCTCTACCGCAAGACCCACGCGTATATCTCCGAGCCAAAGTGGGCCAAGGACGGCGATCTCGGTCTGCCGGTCTTCGAAACCCCTCTCGGCCGCATCGCGCTGACGATCTGCATGGACGCCTGCTATCCGGAGACGGCGCGCGTCCCGGCGCTGGCGGGCGCCGACGTGATCTGCTTCCCGACCAACTGGCTCTCAGAGAAAAGCCCCTCGCCGAGCTGGATGGTGCGCGCGGCCGAGAACGGCGTCTACGTCATCGCCGCCAACCGCTATGGTCTGGAGCGCGGGGTGCAGTTCTCCGGGGGATCAGCCGTGATCGACCCGGATGGGTCCGTGCAAAGCGTCCTCGACGCCGGCGACGGGATCGTGTGGGGGTGGCTTGACCCGGCCCGCGTTCGCGACAAGCGACCAGTTCCGGGGAGCCCGGAAGATCTCCTCGCCGACCGCCGTCCGGATGCCTACGGCGCAATGACGCTCAATACCTACCTCTGGAATCCGCAAGCGTTCCACGGGCTGTACGGCATCCGTCCCCTGCCTGAGGAGCGGAGCTCGCGGGTGGCCGTCGTCCAGTTCGCGCCTGCCTCGGGAGACGTCAGCGGCAATCTCGAGCGCATCACGCGCGAAGTTGCCTCCCTCTCGGGAATCGATCTCGCCGTGTTCCCCGAGTTGACGGTTACCGGACAGGTCACCGATCGCGAGATGGCGGAGCGGGTGGCCGAATCAATTCCTGGTTCCAGTACGGAGCGGCTGTGCGAGATCGCCGGCTCCAGCGGGACGTATCTCGTCATCGGGATGATCGAGCGGGATGCCGGGAGTGAACGGCTCTACAACAGCGCTGTCCTGATTGGCCCGCAAGGGGTCGTCGGGACGTACCGCAAGCTGCACCTGGCGGGGGAGGACCGGTGCTGGGCAACGCCGGGCGATCTCGGTCTGCCGACCTTCGATATTCCGCCCGGACGGGTCGGCATGCTGATCGGGTACGACGCGCTCTTCCCGGAGGCGGCCAGATCGCTGGCGCTCGACGCCGCCGACATCATCGCCTGCCCATCGCTGCTCTCCTGGCCGCCGGTGCTCGCATACGGTGAGACTGCCATCCCGATGCCGCGGTTTGTCGACGCGGGTCCGACTGAGGAGCACTACCATCTCTGGCGGGAGCGCGAGCGGGAAAACAACGCCCACGTGCTCTTCGCCAACGGCGCAGCCCCGTGGATGGGGTGGAGTGGGTGCTTCGCCGCCGTGCTGGAGGACGAGCCGCGCCGGGAATCGTTCGTGCGGGGTGACGGCGCGGGGACGGCAACGCTGGAGATCGACACGCAGGGAGTGACGCGTACCAAGGATCTGGTCCGGATGCGCATCCCGATCTGGTACGACGCCCTGCAGGCCCCGCCTGAGACGGCGGCGCGGATAGCGCGGGAGCGCGGGGCACGAGCGGAGGCATGGTTGACCCCGGTGGGAGTGACGGTGATTTCCGGGGTGGGGTGATCTACCAGGCGAGCAAGAGGGAGAGCGGGTGTCACGGGTCACGGCGGTGCAAGTCGGGATGGGAACGGTCGGCGGGGAGACGATCGAGCAGATCATCGCCAACCGCGACCGCTGGTGGGCCGATCACGGACTCGACATCCGCATCGGCGCGGTGATCGGACTCGGCGGCGCGCTCGTCACCCGGGAACCGGATGGTCTTGCCGACGAGCTGCTCCATGGTCTGGTGCACGCGCGCCGCGCCGGGCAGGCGCTACGCGAGGCCGCGGCCGGGCGTGAGCTGGTCGAGGCGCCGGAAGCGATCGCCATGCTGATCAACGAGGGGCCGGTGATCGTCATGGATGCCGCGGCCGGCGACGAGACCGCGCCGCTCGATGCCCGCGCCCTCGCTTCCGGGGCGGGGGTGGTCCTGTCGAACAAGGCGCCCCTGGCGCTGCCACTGGACAACCCGCTGGCGGCCGAGATGTGGGCCACCGCGGGGCCGCGCGGACATCTCCGCTACGAGGCGACGTGCGGCGCGGGGCTGCCGGTGATCTCGACCCTGCGCACCCTGCTTGACACCGGCGACGAGCCAGCCGAGATCGTCGGTGCCCTCTCCGGGACCCTCGGCGCCATCTTCACCGACCTCGGCAATGGCGGCAGCTTCTCGGAGGCGGTCCGCTCGGCTAAGGCGAACGGTTTCACCGAACCCGATCCCCGTGACGACCTGAGCGGGCTCGACGTGGCGCGCAAGGCGCTGATCCTGGCGCGGACCATCGGGCGGCGGGTGAACCTCGATGAGATCGCGGTTGAGAATCTGGTGCCGGAGGCACTGCAGACCATCAGCGTGCCGGAGTTCCTCGATCGAATAGACGAGCTCGACGCGGAGTGGGCACGGCGCGCGGACGCGGCGCGGGCAGCCGGGGCGACGCTGAAATACGTCGCCACTGTCCCCGCCCAGGGGCCAATCGCCGTCGGGGTGCGAGAGGTTTCAGCCAGCAGCCTGCTCGGCGCATTACAGGGTCCGGAGAACATTGTCGTCATCCGCACCGCTCGCTACAGCGCGAACCCGCTCACCATCGTCGGCCCCGGCGCGGGCGCGGCGGTCACCGCTGCCGGGATGACGGGCGACCTGCTTGCCCTCGGGTCGCTGCTGACGAGACGAGGGTGATGGGGTGACGGGTCATGGGTGATGGGTGGCGGGGTAATTCCCGTCGTACTCCATATCGCGGGCGGTGCGGCGGGCGACCTCGTCGCCGTGCAAGCGGCGAACGACGTGGAGCGCCATGTCGATACCCGCGGAGACCCCGGCGGAGGTGATGATCTGGCCTTCATCGACGACGCGCACGCCGGCGAGGACATCGGTTGCCGGCAGACTCCCCCGGAGTCCCTCGATCGTCGTCCAGTGCGTCGTGGCGCGCAGGCTATCCAGCAGTCCGGCCGCCCCGAGCAGAAAGGCCCCGGTACAGACGCTCGTCGTCAATGTGCCCGACCGGCGCTGCCGCGCGATCCAGTCGAGAACGACGGGATTTTCCTGCTCTCGCCGGGTGCCGTATCCACCGGGGATCACGACCACGTCGAGGGGCGGATGGTCGTCGAGCGTGTGATTCGGCTGCACGAGGAGCCCGCCGCGGCAGGCAACGATCTCGGGCCGCTCGGCGACCGTGAAAACCTCGAAGAGCCGCGTCTCCGGGTCGCCATCCGTTTCCGCGGGTAGCGTGGCGCTGGCGAACACCTCGAACGGCCCGCAGAAATCGAGAATCTCCACATCGGGAAAGATCAGGATGCCGACGGTTTGGGGGTCAGCCGACTGTGTCATCGTCAGATCGACCTTTCATCCCTACGGCCCATACGCCGGTGCTTGACTTCTAATGAGTCATGCGTAGTCTGCAACAGTCCCGGGTTCCGGACCTGTGAGGTCGCGATCACACCACGACACGATGCTAGATCGGGAAGGAGACTGCGTTGACACTCACTCCGTCACACGCTGCCAATGCCTCGCCTGACGAGATTGCCGGCCGCATATTCTCGTCCCTCATCAACGCAATGGAACTCTTCTGCGTTTACGTCGGAGACCGGCTGGGCTTCTACCGAACGCTGCACGAGCATGGACCCGCGACCGCGCCGGAGGTGGCAGAGCGCGCCGGGACGAACGAGCGCTATACACGTGAGTGGCTGGAGCAGCAGGCGTCCGCGGGGTTCCTCGCCTGCGACAACCCCGAGGCGGCAGCCGACGAGCGGCGATTTCGCCTGCCGGATGGCTTCGGAGCGGTGTTTGTCGATCCAGAAAGCCTGATTGGCGGGGCCTCGGTAGCCCAGATTCTGGTTGGCACGGTGGCGCCCTTGCCGGAGCTCCTGGAGGCGTTCCGGACGGGTGACGGCGTGCCGTATGCCAACTTCGGCAAAGATATGCACGAGGGACAAGCCCGGGTCAATCGTCCGGCCCTCACGCATCTGTTAGCGCAGGAGTGGATTGCGGCAATGCCCGACGTTGATGCCCGTTTGCGCGCCGATCCACCGGCCCGCGTCGCGGACATCGGCATGGGACAGGGGTGGTCGAGCATCGCCCTCGCTCGCGCCTACCCCAAGGCGCAAGTCGACGGGTTCGACCTCGATGAGGCCTCGGTCACGGCGGCGCGGGAGAACGTCCGCGCGGCTGGGGTCGAGGATCGGGTTGCCATGCACGCGCGGGACGCCGGGGATCCCGATCTGGCCGGGCAGTATGACTTCGCGCTTGCCGTGGAATGCGTTCATGACATGTCCGATCCCGTCGCGGTGCTGAGCGCGATGCGCCGCTTGGTTGGACCGGGTGGGACCGTGCTGATCGTCGACGAGCGGGTGCCGGATGCCTTCGCGCCGAATGGTGACGAGGTCGAGCGCATGATGTACGGCTTCAGCGTGCTGCATTGCCTACCGGTCGGGATGGTCGACAAGCCGTCCGTGGAGACGGGGACGGTCATGCGCCGTCCCACCTTCCGCCGCTACGCCGAACAGGCGGGGTTCAGCCAGATCGACGAGCTCCCGGTCGAGCACGACACGTTCCGCTTCTACCGGCTTACGGGGTGAGGGGGTGACAGGGAATCCCGTCGCCCTGACAACCTGTCACCCAAAAA
>JAHWJF010000076.1:7944-10218 GCA_019348515.1 Chloroflexota bacterium
CGGGGTGAGGGGGTGACAGGGAATCCCGTCGCCCTGACAACCTGTCACCCAAAAACGTGACTCCTGGGTGTGTCGAAAGAAACCGCAATCGATGCAAAGGCGTTAACGTCTGTAGGGATGGTGCGTCCGGCCTTCCGCCGGCGCATAAAACGCACGATATGTGCAACCAAATACCGTACGGCGCATGATGCGCTCGCCTCCGCTGGCGAGCGCAATCCTGTCCGGAAACCCGCAGGACGGCCCGCACCGTTTGCGGACAGGCTCAGGAGGGAAGTGAGCGATGCGTCGCCTCGCTCTGTTGATCGTCAGCCTCGCACTGGCGATAGGTTCGGTTGCCTCGATTCATCCGGTTCCGGTCGTCTCCGCGCAGGAGTCCGGGTACGCCCCCGACGGGGAAGAGTGGGCTTTCGTCGATCTGGTCAACGCCTACCGTGGCAGTTTGGGAATTGGCCCTCTGACGTTCAATTATGAGCTCGGCGCCGCCGCCGAGTATCACAGCGTCGACATGGCCACCAACAACTATTTCGATCACTACTCGCTCAACGGCACCGATCCCGGCACGAACATCCAGAACTTCGGGTACACCGGGTTCCCGTACAGCGAGAATATCGCCGCCGGTATGGCCACTGCCCAGGAGGTCTTGATCGGCTGGCAGAACAGCCCCGAGCACAACGCCACGATGACCAATCCGCAGTACACCGAGATCGGCATCGGCCGCCACTACGTCGAAGGGTCGCATTACGGTTGGTACTGGACCGCGACCTACGGTGCCGGCGAAGCGCCACAGACCGCACCCGAGCCACTTCCGGCGCCAGTAGAGGTGTCGGACCCGACCCTGGTCGAGGTGTCGGACCCGACCTTGGTCACGGAGACGATCGCCCCGGAGACGGTCACCACGGTCACCGAGGCGCCGTCGGTCACCACCACTGAGGGCGGCGTGGTCGAGCTGCAGCAGCCCGTGGTCAATGCCGACGGAGATCGCGCGGTCTCCACGGGAGGCAACCCCGTGGCTGACGGTACGGGTGACACCATCATCTACGGCGACATCAACACCGGAGGCATCCAGGGCGAGACGATCGTCTACGAGGAGCCCTCCCTCAACGTGTCAGGGAATGCGTCCGCGCCTGCTCCGGCCCCCGCCCCGACGACGTCCGAACCGGCGCCGCTGATCTACTCCGATCCCGCGCCCGCGCCCGCGCCCGTAGCCGGGGAGCCGGTCTACAGCGGTACGGCCACGACGTTTACGGAGACGACGACGACGGTCATCGAGATGAATCCGGGTAACGGGCAAGCCCGCGGGTAAGCTCCACCTGAACAGCATCCGCGCGGGAGCGGCCACAATCGTGGCCGCTCCCGCTCTTTGTGAGTCCTATCCCAGCCCGATCTGAGACACCGTGAATTGAGAGGACGTCATGGACAAAAGCACGGCTGCCGGGGTCGATGACCATGTCAACCGGAATCGGGAGGCTTGGGATCGCTTCGCCGCCGACTACGTCGTATCAGGCCATCGCAACTGGGCCAGCGACGAGGTCACCTGGGGCATCTTCAGCGTTCCCGAGTCGCGGGTCGGTATGCTGCCACCCGAGCTCGCCGGCACGGACGTGGTCGAGCTTGGCTGCGGTACCGGGTACGTCTCGGCCTGGATGGCCCGGCGCGGCGCGCGCCCGGTCGGCATCGACAACTCGCCGGCGCAACTGGAGACGGCGCGCCGTTTCCAAATGGAGTTCGGGCTGGAATTTCCCTTGCACCTCGGAGACGCCGAGCAGACACCCTTCGCCGATGAGAGCTTTGACTTCGCCATCAGCGAATACGGCGCCGCTATCTGGTGCGACCCCTATCGCTGGATCCCCGAGGCGGCGCGCATCCTGCGACCCGGCGGGCGCCTCTCGTTTCTGGGGAACTCGGTGCTCCTCATGTTGACCACGGCGAGCGACGACGACGAGGCGCCCGTCAGCGAGCGGTTGCAACGGCCGCTCTTCGGTATGCACCGCTTCGCCTGGAAGGACGGCTCAGTCGAGTTCCACTTGCCTCACGGCGAGATGATCCGCCTGCTACGAAAAAGCGGGCTCGACGTCGAGGATCTCGTCGAAGTGCAGATTCCCGAGGGCGCGACCACTCCCTATCCGTGCGTCTCTGGGGAGTGGGCCCGCCGCTGGCCGGCGGAAGAGGTCTGGAAAGCACGGAAACGCTGAGCCGATCGGCTCGTCATCCTCTTGACAAATGTCTACCAAATCAGTAGAGTTAATAGTGTCAGGCGGTGGGTCCGCTGCTTGA
>JAHWJF010000473.1 GCA_019348515.1 Chloroflexota bacterium
GGCCGGGCGACCGGCGTCTCATGCCGTATTGAGGTCTCGTAGAACCCCGCCCCGACCGGGTCGGCGAACACCGCCACCATCACGACCGCCAGACCAACCGCTACCTGCAGCCAACGTGCGTCCAGGGTTGCCCGGTAGAGAGCAAGGAGTCCATCGATATAGAACGCATAGTCTTCGAGGAAGCCCCCGATACGCGCGTCGCCGTCCTTCCAGCTCCGTAGCAGGCGGCCATCGCGCTGAAGGTGCTCGAGCACGAACTCCGCATTTCGTTCGGCGATCTCGCGAAAGTCGTCTCGATCGAGAATCCGCGAGCCGTCGGCGAAGGCTCGCAGCATCAGACCGTTCCAACCAGCGATCACCTTGTCATCTCGGCCTGGACGCTCACGTCGCTCCCTTGCGTCCAGCAGCCGCTGTTTGATGCGAGTAACTTTTTCGCTCAGCTCCTCCTCCGTGATCCCGAGCCGGTCCGCGACGTCAGCAGCAGTTCTTGGGGTCGCGAGGACGGTTCGTCCTTCGAAGTTTCCCTCACTCTCAACATTGAACCAGCGCTTGGCGATTGCAGCATCTTCGGCGCCGAGCACCTCGTCGAGCTCTTCTGGCGTCCAGGTGTAGAACAGGCCCTCATGCCCCTCGGTATCGGCGTCGAGGGTCGCATAGAACCCGCCGCGTGGATCGGTCAGCTCACGCGCGACGAAGTCGAGCGTCTCCTCGGCCGTCCGACGATACCGATCTTCCCCGTACGCCTGGTACCCGGCGAGATAAACGGAAGCCAGCTGGGCGTTGTCGTAAAGCATCTTCTCGAAATGCGGCACGAGCCAAACAGCGTCGACCGCGTACCGGTGAAAACCACCACCGACCTGGTCGTAGATACCGCCACTCGCCATGCGGTCAAGCGTGCGCTGCACCATGATCGCTTCCCGCTGACCACCTCCGCGCTTGCCTTGTCGCAGCAGAAACTCGAGCGCTGATGGCTGCGGGAACTTCGGCGCGCTTCCAAACCCGCCATTTCGCGCATCGAAAGACCGCGCCAACTGCTCGGACGCCTCGGCCATAATCTCGGGATTGAGATCGTCAGGTTTCGGAAGCTCCTTGGTCGCCCGCTGCAAGAGCTCACGGATCTGCTGCGCGTTCTCCTCGACGTCTTCCCGTCGATCCCGAAATGCACTAGCAACGGCTTCGAGGACCTTTGGGAATCCGGGCATGCCCATCCGATCGTCTGGCGGGAAATACGTCCCGCCGTAAAAGGGCGTTCCATCCGGCGTCAGGAACACGTTGAGCGGCCAGCCGCCGTGCCCGGTCATCGACTGCACGGCGGACATGTACAGTGAGTCGAGATCCGGGCGTTCTTCCCGGTCCACCTTGATGTTGACGAAGAGGTCGTTCATCGTCGCCGCGATCTCGTCGTTCTCGAACGACTCGTGCTCCATCACGTGGCACCAGTGGCAGGCCGAGTAACCGACACTGATCAGGATCGGTTTGTCCTCCGTGCGCGCTCTTTCGAGGGCCTCATCTCCCCACGGGTACCAGTCGACCGGATTCTCGGCATGCTGAAGAAGATAGGGACTTGTTTCGTTTGCCAGGCGGTTCGACACGATGTCTCGCTTTCTGATGCGCAAGGGTCCGGGGGATGACGATTCGTGGCCGTCATCGCCCCCCGCTACAATGGTGGCACAGGTCGATCAAAGGAGGCCGCACGTGCCCGATGCATCCGACGGGAGTCATGACAACGCGCCTGAAAGCGCCAATCCACTTACCGGCACGCGAATCGCGTTCGTCGGCGCGGGTGTCATGGCAGAATCGATGATTGCGGGGCTCCTCAAGAACGCGCTCATCCCAGCCGATCGCATCATTGCCAGTCACCCCCGTGATGATCGCCGACATCGGTTGGAGGAGCGCTTTGGCATCCTCACGTCAGAAAGCAATTTCGAGGCCGCGGCTGGCGCCGATCTCGTTTTCCTGACTATCAAGCCGCAGGTACTTCAGGCTGTGATGCGGCAACTCTCCGGCAGACTTTCCACCGATCAGGTAGCGGTGTCGGTCATCGCTGGCGCCCCGATCGAGGTCCTCGTCCACGGCCTCGCGCATCCCGCGGTGGTTCGCGTCATGCCGAACACTCCGGCCCAGGTCGGCCAGGGGATGAGTGTCTGGTGCACGACTCCTCATGTCGCGGACGAGCAGCGCGTGCGGGTGCAGGCGGTGCTGCGCGCTCTGGGCGAGGAGCTCTGGGTCGAGGAAGAGAAGTATGTTGACATGGCAACCGCCCTCTCTGGCACCGGTCCGACGTATGTCTTTCTCATGATGGAAGCGCTGATCGATGCCGGCGTCCACATGGGATTTCCGCGCCGCATCGCCGAACAGATCGTCTTGCAGACAGTCTCAGGGTCAGTGGCTTTCGCCCGGGACTCCGGCAAGCACATGGCTGAGCTTCGCAATATGGTCACCTCCCCTGGCGGCACTTCGGCGGAAGCGATATACCAGATGGAGAAAGGCGGGCTGCGCACCGTTTTGTCTCGTGCGGTCTACGCCGCGTATCAGCGCACGCAAATACTGGCCGGACGCGAGCGACACGACCACGACTAACAGTTCAGGGCTCGTCCCGGAATGGGACGTCGATTGTCAGACCATCGTACCCGACCTTTGTCGCCGGAAAGATTGAGGTAGCGTTCATCGTAAACAGATATGGCTCAGCCAGCGCGGGGCTGAAGTGGGTAATCCAGAGCCGGCGGGCAGCGGCCTGCCGGGCGAGGGTTGCAGCCTCCTGAAACGTCATGTGCCGGTTGCGTTCGGCCTTGGCGAGATCGTCATCGCTCCCATACGTGCCCTCGCAGACGAGGAGATCGACGCCTCTGAGAAAGTTCACAAACGACGGCACTGGGCGAGTATCAGTAACATAGGCAACGGCAAGCCCTGACCGAGGAGGGCCAAGCACGTCACCCGGCGCCGCTGAGCGACCGCGCCATGACACGTGCTCCCCCGCTTGCAGTCGCCGCCAAAACTGGATCGGCACCTCCAG
>JAHWJF010000474.1 GCA_019348515.1 Chloroflexota bacterium
CGATCTGGACCGCGACAGTTGATCTGAATACTGATCGCCGATCGACAACTCGGCAAAGCTCACATGATGAACCCGTTCATCAACTTGAACGCGAGGGAGTGCAATCTTGTGAACGTCATCTTGGGGCCAGACCGAACCGTTGTTATTGCAGCGGTCTTAGCGATTCCCGCGTTCGTCGTTCGAGAGTTGGTCGCAGGAGTCGTCAGAGTAGCGTGTCTAGACGCGTGATGATAGGCGAAGCGCCCGGTGCCGAGATGCGCTCGGCTCGAGCGAGTGCTGAATCAAGTGGTAAGAATCCACAAGGAGGGCCCTTTGTCTTGCACTACCCCGCTACGGCAACATCAATGCTTGATAATCAAGGGCGTGACCAGAATCTTCCTACGCGATGTATTGGGCTGGAGCCTGCTCAGCCGATGCCCCTACTGGCCTTCCGTTCTGTATCAGGAAGTCTCGGGAGCGGTGTGCCTTGGGATTGTGGTCCGTCCCCACCCCAGCTGGCAGAAACGACAAGTCAGGAAGTGAACATCATCGGGAGCGAAGCACGACGATCTATACGTTGGTTTACCTCGTGAGATAGTCTTGGCACAGCGATCGCCAACCTTGCTCGCTGTAGCGATTGTAGGTTGGTAGTTGCTCATGGCTGGCGATCGCTCTCGCTTTAGAAGCAAACTCCGGGGGCCCGACGAGATGTATCACCATCTGTGGTTATTAGTCTGCATTCTTCTCCTTACGGGAACACCACGCATCGCTCTCGCCCAGGACGATCCTAGTGCCTTGCAGGTCCGTTACATCGAAGAACTGAAGCAGCGGAATGCCGTCTACGGACCTGGTTGCAACGGTATCGGCATCTCGGTTCCCGCGACGCAAAACATGCCTGTTGACATCACAAGCCGCTGGGCAGCCGGCCACTCAGCCTGCATTCCGGATCTACGGTTGGTAATGGCATGCATCGGTGAGGTTGCGGGTGAAGACCGCGTCATTGGTTGCACGATTCAGGTTGCGGACGGACAGGGAGATGGGACCATCACCTGCGAGCAGCTTACCTTGATCACCCCCAGCACCCGGTACACACCCGATGCCGTGCTCAGCGATGCCCTGGGCGAGGCCAGTGAGGGTGGCTCCCGGTCTTGCTCGGAGCCAGTCAACCTCGCTCCTGGTGCCACGGTCGCCGCTGCCTTCCTCGTCCCAGCAACCAGCTCCATGGGGGATCTCGCGATCATGATTGACATCAATGGCGCCGAGGTTCCGGCGTTCTTGATCCCAGCCGGACAATTGGGCGCCGAACCGCCTCCGCAATCCTGACCGTGGTCGCCGCCTTCCATGCCGGGCCTCAGGGATGACCCAGATCTGCGTGGGCGCTCGATGCGATGACCGCGCCAACGCGATCTACAGTGTCTCGATGCGCAATTCATCCCCGATCTGGATGTCGTTCGCCCTGGCCGCCCCGGCGTTCACCTCGATCACCGCGGTCGCGCTCCGCAGGTCGAGCCGCCAGGGCGGCATGGCCTCCCGGATCGCGCTGACCCGGTAGGCCTCGTCAAGGTAGATCAAGTCGATGGGGAAACGCATGAAGTACGTGTGGATGCCTCGCGCGGGCCGAAATAGGACGCCCTGAGCCTCACCGAGCGACGGCGCGAGCATCAGGCCGGCAAACTTCCCCCAGAGTCCTCGCGCCTCTCGGAGATCCGAAAGAAAAACCCGGTCATTTCTGCCGTTGACAACGCGTTTCACGCGCCTGCCCCAGCCGTGGCTCCGATGGCACCTGGGGGGCGATGCCCGGCCATGCTCGGGTGGATTACGCCCGCCTAAAGCGCTTCCAGGGGGATCGCCGGGCAGGCGACGATCCGGGCATGGATTGCTGCCCGAGCGCTTCGCCCGTCTCCACCAGGTCGCCTGAGAGGTTCACCACCGACCGCCGCCTGTCCCCATGGAACACGATCGGTATGACCTTGGCGACGTTCTTGATATTGGCCCGGGTAAACATCCGGGCTTCCATTCGCGGGGACCGGCTCGCGCCCAGTGCGAATTGCTCTTTTGTCACATTCAGCAGCAGGGCGCCGTCAGCGCTCCTGTCGACCAGGTCTGGCGGCACGAGCACTGACTCATTCTTCGTCGCCAGCCGGACCACGAGGGCCTTGACCTCCGCCATATCTTCGTCGATGACGACCTGGCGCAGCGTGCCGACCGGACCATCGATGGCGTAGACGAGGCTGCCCCGCTCGTAACGGATGCCCTGTGGCGGGGGCTCTGGCGCGGTCGGCTGCGAATTCTCAGGTCCAAAGAGGTACTCGATTGGTTGGACAACTGGCGCGGTCGCGTCCAAAGCCGCGTCCTCTTCATCTGTCGAACCAAAGATCGAACGCATCGCACGCATCTCGCTCGTTATTTTACTCCGTGACTCACGCTATCTGATCTTCCGAACTGGTTGTATTGTCGGGCGACACGAAATCGGCGCCATCGGTCCTATGGCCGTATTTGTCATCGGTCATTTGCCCTATGCCTGCGGCATCCCAATGCTGGCTGATTGGCGTCACGCCGAGTACGGACTCTGGCTATTCCGTCAACGACGGGCCACCCGCGCATCTAACAGTCGCAATAGGCGTGCCCAATACGGGGCACGTCGTGCATGGACGCTCAACGCGCATGCTTTCGGGGTTCCCGCCGTTCCGCGCGCTTGACGTGAAACCGTCAGCGAACTTGTGGCATGGGCTAAAGGGGGAGATCGCCACCAGCCACACCTGTCCGGCGCTCGAAAAGCTAGCCATGTGCGCCGGAACCAGAGCTGCCCCCATTCCTCCGAGTTCGACCGACTCGCTAACTCAGTCGGTCGGGCTTAGCTTTGAGCACGAAGGGTTCATTCTTGATGCGCCAGAACCGGAACGCCAGGACGCCGCCGAGCAGTGTGATGAGTGCGATCAGGAGGGCGGACATCAGATTCCGGAACTGGCGGTCGCTTGCCGCCGCAGCAGCCAGTGATTCTGCCGCGGCGGTCGCCGTCGCGGTTGCGACC
>JAHWJF010000077.1 GCA_019348515.1 Chloroflexota bacterium
GGCATCGGCTATCGCCTCGCGGCAAGTGGGCCACCCGTGAGTTAGTCGGCTTCATTCCGTGGTGATTGCGCACTCGTAACCGAACGCCGCAGGATGACGAACACCTCATTAACGCTTGCGGTTAGTAGCGCCCGGTCTCCTAACTCCGCTCCAGCACTCGGGATCTCGATTTCTCCAGACCAGGAATCGGCGCCTCGGGCGATGGTTCGTCGCGGTGCACCAACTCACCTGGCCGTGTTCACCATGTCCATCTATTACTGGCTGGACCTAATACACTGATAGGCTCCGGTACACCAACTCATTGTGCGCCAAGCCGGGGTCCGTCCCGGCGTTCCTCTGCGGGCAGGGGTCGTGCAACGCCGATCCCCAAGGTTTCCATCTCGTCTTCTCTACTCCGGACCCCGGATCTGTCGTGCCAGAGGGTTAATTCGTCGTGGATCACGGTGTCCTCCGTGGACTCGTCACTACCACCATAACTGGGTCGGTCACTTTGAGGGCAGCGCCCATCAAGAGCAGATCAACAACGCCAAGTGGCTGGGGCGCTTGCCTCGGTGGCAAACTCTTCCGGGTGTCTTGACCCGATCACGCCGAAATATCACCTGGCCGTAACCGCGGTTAACCCGGGTGTTGACCTCAGCCCACTAGGCTGACTCCGTCACCGGGCATCTCGTCGGGTCGCTCGCTGCTCGATATCCGCCGGTGCGAGCAGTCAGCGTAAGCCCTGCGCAGTTGGAGACGCGATTCAACGATTGCATCACCCTGCAAGGAGGTCAGCAACTGCGGATTGGTCGTCCAGTCGCCCTGTTGCGCCCAGGGTCGATTTCGGCGGCAGCTGGATTTCGGCGGCAGCTGGTCATTCAGGAAAGGAAACACCCGTGAAGCGTTTTCACTCGCTCTGGATAGTTCCGCTGGCCCTCCTGCTAGCGATCGCTCCCCTGACGACAGTAACCATGGCCCAGGAGGCGACCCCGGGGGCGACCCCGATGGCAGATGCCGCCTCTCCGACGGAGGGCCCGATCCTGACGTTGGTGCCGGAGGCGTACTTCCCCGGAGAAGGCTCCACCGCCAGCCCCGGCGGTGATCTGCCGGGTGATCCCCAGATCGAGTTGGTCAAGGTGGCCGGTGGCTTCCTCGACCCGATCAATGTTGCCAGCCCTCCCGACGGCAGCGGCCGCCTCTTCGTCGTCGAGCGGCCGGGCACCATCCGGATCATCGATGGGAACGGCCAGGTGCGGGAGGAGCCCTTCCTCGATATCACTGACCAGGTGCTCAGTCAGTTCCTCGAGGACGGGCTGCTGGATCTGGTCTTCGACCCGAACTTCGCCGAGAACGGCTACTTCTACATCGATTACACCAGTCTCCTCTACAACGGTGATGTGTTCCTGATGCGCTATCAGGTCTCGCCGGACGACCCGAACAGGGCCGACCCCGATAGTGGTGAGGTCATCATGTTTCGGGATCAGATCTGGGCCAACCACGTTGGCGGCAGCCTCGTCTTCGGCCCCGACGGCTACCTCTACATCGGTGTGGCGACGGCGGTCTCGAGGGCGACCCGCTGGAGACCGGCCAGAACATCAACGACCTCTACGGCTCCATCCTCCGCATCGACGTTCATCCTGAGAGCGAGGAGGAGCGCTACGCCATTCCGTCCGACAACCCGTTTGCCGACTCAGGGTCTCGCCCTATCGATCTCTTCGCCCTGACCGAGGAGGATTTCGCTGAGTTCCACACCGACGCCCGCCCGGAGATCTGGCTGTGGGGGCTGCGTAACCCCTGGCAGTTCAGCTTTGACCGCGCGAACGGTGACCTCTACATCGCCGACGTCGGCCAAAACTTCTATGAAGAGATCCACTACCTGCCTGCCGGGCAGACGGGCGGCCAGAATCTCGGCTGGGACATCATGGAGGCGAGCCACTGCTTCCCGATCTCGATCGAGTACTGCGCCAAAGTCGGCCTGCTCCCGGTAGCTGAGTATGCGCATGAGCAGGGTTGCTCGATCACTGGCGTCGATGTCTATCGAGGTGGGCAGTTCGCGAACCTTGAGGGCATCTACTTCGCCTCGGACTACTGCTCCGGCCGCGTTTGGGGCCTTGCTCGAGACGATGCTGGGCAATGGCAATTCGAGGAGTTACTTGATACCAGGCTCTTCGTCAGTGGCTCGGGCACGGACGAGGCCGGCGATCTCTACATCACCTCCTGTGTCTGCGGCTATGGCACGGAGTCGCAGCCGGAAGGGGTCGTTTGGCGGATCGTGCCATCGGACCAGGTGCCGGAGGGAGCGGAGACGGCGGAGTTGGAGACTCCGGCTGAGACGCCTGAGGCCGACGCGACGCCCGATATGCCGGAGTAGCTGATCCTCAGCCAGCGAGCTGCACACCGCCGGCTCGTGACATCCCGGAGGCGGGGAGGCAACCTCCCCGCCTCCGCTGATTCGCGAACGATTTCCCCCAAAGGCGGGACGCCATGACAGGAATCGAGCAGGCACCGCGACGCACCCTCGCCGCGCTCGCTACCGCAATCGTGATCACTCTGATCATCGTGGTCAGCATCGCCGTCGCGGCACCACCGACCTCGCAGACGGAGCGCGCCACCCCCTCGGCAGCCTCGCCGGTCGCCAATGGGGCGACGCCGGTCGCAACCGAGGTGTTGACCGCGGCCGATTTCGCCATCATCTCCAATGCCATCACGCTCCGGTTGACCGCCTCGGGATTCATGCCCCAGGCCTTTCAGTACGCGGTCGGCCACGAGGTGGACGCGACCCTGGTCAATACGGACGACCAGGAGCACACCTTCACGATTGACGAACTGGATATCGACATCGCCATCCCGGCAGGGGAGACGCGGCTGGTGACGATTCCCCCGGCCGCCTATGGCGACTACACCTACCACAGTACCGCGCCTGGTGATCGCGGGCCGGAGTGGGAGGGCCTGATGCGCGTCTTCCTCTGATCGCAAGTCTCGGTGCGGGTGCCGTCTCTTGTGTTCATTCTCTTTTTCTCTAGATCAGCATTGTGCAGCGCGCGCCCGTACAACTTTGGCGACTCGGTGCTGTATCACTTCGCGGTCGTGGCTAGCGCCGTGAGCTCCTTGCAGGACGCGCGAACCGGCCGAACTGCTGACCGGTCCGACCCCGATCACCTGCCGGGCCGTAATCTTCGGGCTCGACTTGCGGCGGGGATGGCTGCAGATGGGCATTGTGTTCATTACCCCGCTACTCAGCTTGTGGTTCTAGCGGACCAAACCGCCCATCGCCGACGCAATGGAGGGGGACGCCCCGCGCGCCGATACAGCGGTCAACTTCGCCTCCTTCTTCAACAGGGTGGCTGCATTGGTCGGCATCCTCGTCGTTGCCGCCGGGTTCGCGTGGGGTAACGCGGCGGCGCGAGTCATCGGCCTCCTCGTCGTTGGGGAGGGGTCAAGGAGCGGCAGCGGCCGCTGCCGCAGATATCCAGGACGAGGTGACTCACGCCGGCCCTGTGATCAGGGGAGAATACCGCCGGGAGCACCAGCGACCCGTCAACGAAGACGGTGCTGAGCAGTCCCGGCTGCCTGGCAACGGAGTCAGCCTTCACGCTCATTGATGATGCGACAGCCAGGTCGCAGGGGAACTCATTCAGCGGGAGACCGCGGCGGGCGCACGAAGCGATAGCCGAGGCCACGCTCGGTCTCGATCAGCCTCGGCCCGTCCTTCTTCTCGATCTTGGAGCGGAGCCGGCTGATGAAGACTTTGAGGTGGTTGGTAGTCGCCACCGCATCCTCCCCCCAGACCCGGTCCAGCAACGTCTGATGGGGCATGACCCGCCCCACGTTGCGGACCAGGTGGTAGAGCAGCCGGTACTCGACCGGGGTTAACTTGGCGGGCTCACCATCGAGCGTCACTTGGTGGTCCCGAAAGTTGATGGCCAGGTCGCCGGCCACGAAATCAGGCATGGCCTCGAGCGGCGGCGGCATTTCGGCGCGTCGCAGCACGGCCTTGATCCGCGCGAGCAGCATGAGGTGGCTGAAGGGTTTGACGACGTAGTCGTCAGCGCCCAGCTCAAGCCCACGCACCTGGTCGGTTTCCTCGCCCCGCGCGGTGAGCATGATGACCGGCACGTCGGAGATCCGTCGCATCTCCTGGAGTACTTCGAACCCATTTTTCTTGGGCATGGCCACGTCCAGCACGACCACGTCGGGATCATGAGCATAAAACGCCTCAAGGCCGGCCTCACCGTCTTGGGCGGCGATCACCTCGCTCTCGGGCCACTGCAATTGAAACCCGACGGTCAGGGCATCCAGGATCTGCGGGTCATCATCCACCACGAGCAGTTTCATCTCATTCAATCCTCGCCAGCCGCTCCCCGCGCATCAACCGGCACGGCAATCCAGAATGTCGTACCGGCCCCCGGGTTGCTGTCAAACCAGATGTGTCCACCATGCAGTTCGATCAGCGCCTGCGCGATCGGAAGCCCGAGTCCGGTGCCCGGGAGGTGGTTCCGCTGGTCGCCTAGGGGGAGGGCGAAGCGCTCGAAGATCCGCTCCTGGTAGGCCGGATCAATCCCTGGGCCGTCGTCGCTCACGGCGAACACGGCCTCGCCTGGCCGGGGTTCGAGGCGAAATGCGATTTTCCCGCCCTGTCGGCCATGCTTGCAGGCATTGTCGAGTAAGTTGAGGAGTGCGCGCTCGAGGTGCTGAATGTCGACGGGAGCAACGATGGGATGTGAGGGTAGATCAACGGCGAGGCGTTGGCCTCGCTTGTCGATGAGTGGTTCAATCGCGCGGACAACCCGCCGAGCAACCTGTCTAACATCCACGTCATCGCGGCGCAAAGGAATATCACCAGCGTGGAGTCGCGCCAGTTCCAGCAAGTCCGCCACCAGGTTACCCATCCGCTCGGCGGCGCCATCGGCATTGGTGAGCAGACGGTGGAGCGACTCGGGCATGTCAGGTGGCTCATTTGCCAGCACGACCCCAAGCGATGCCCTGATCGCCGCCAGCGGCGTACGGAGATCGTGCGAGATATTTGTTAGAAACTCATCTCTTTGTCGCTGCAGCGCCTCCGCTGCCGTCACGTCGTGGAGGGTCAGCACCGCGCCCAGGCGCTCTCCCTCTTCACTCACCACGGGGACAGCGACTGCCGTGACGTGGACCTCGGTTTCGTCGACACGCACCACCCGCCAGGATGTCGATGTCGCAAGTTCGCTACGCTCGCCGGCCAGGGCCAGGAATTCTTCCACCGTGCGCGATACCCCATCCGTGCCCACCAGTGGCGGGAATGCAACCGTTGCCCAATCGGCGCGCTCCTCTTCATCGAGACCGAGCAGGCGACGGGCGGCGATGTTCACGTATGTGACATGACCTGTCGCTGCCGCGACCACCACCCCATCGGCAATGTGCGCGAGCACCGTAGTACGCTCGGCCGCCAGTGTCTCTGCCTCACTTCGCACGGCTCGTTCAGACACCAGCAGGCGTGCATTGTCGATCAGTAAGGCGATGCGTCCTGCCATCTGCTCGGCGAAGGCGGCGTCATCCGAGCTGAAGCGGCGCCTCTCGCCAGTTGTCGCAAATGTGATGATGCCGAGTGCCCTCCCTCGCGCGATGAGAGGGGCAATAATCCACGAGGTCAGCTGTAAGGCCTGCATGGCCGCGAAGTGCTCAGGATCGCGTGCAATCGCTTGGAGCGTCGCGGGCGTAACATCGGTCACCAGTTCCGGTTTTCCGGTCCCGAGAACCCGTGCCCGGCCATACGGCTCTTCCGAGTCAATCGGGTAGCGGTGCTGGAGATCCCGAATCCACTGCGCGCGCTCTGGATCGACGTGCGCACTCCCCATTTCCATTGGTTGCCCCCGATCGCCAAGCACATCGACGGCGCAGACGTCGGCAAACGTCGGTACCGTCAGATCAGCCGCGAGCTGGACCCTGCCCCCGACGTTGAGGTGATCGGCCAGCTTGCGGCTTACCTCAGCGAGGAGCCGCTGCCGCTCGACAATCTGGACGCGCTCAGTGATGTCGCGCACGCTGGCAATGACGCGGAGCTCCCCGTTTTCACGAACAGGACTGAGGCGAATCTCGGCGGGGAACTCCCTACCGTCCTTGCGTCGGGCGTAGAGATCGCGCCCTTGACCCATCTCTCGTATGCGAGGTGCTGCCGAATACTCCAGTCGTTGCCTGACATGAACGTCACGGTAGCGCTCGGGGAGGAGCTGCTCAATCAGATGACCGACTAACTCATCCGGCGTGTAGCCAAAGAGGGCCTCGACCTGGCGATTGACGAGCGTGATGCGCCCCTCGTCGTCGGTGACGATCATCGCGTCGGGGCCAGCTTCAATCAGGTCGCGAAACGTCTTTTCGGCGTCTTCCGCCTCGCGCAGCAGTCGCGCCTGCTCAGTCTCGGCGCGCTTGCGCTCGGTCACGTCGCGGGAATTGACCACAATCCCAGCCACCGCCGGTTCGGCAAGCATGTTGGTCAGCCGGGCCTCGATCCAGCGCCAGGAGCCGTCTTTGTGTCGCACCCGGACTTCGATCGATGGACGCACGCCGGGCTCGGCCAGCGCCATCGCGAAGTTGGCTTGAGACCGAGCCTGGTCGTCGGGGTGAACGAGGTCTCCTCGCGGCGCGCCAAGCAACTCAACCGGGGTGTACCCCAAGACGGCTTTGACAGCCGGGCTGACGTAGCTTACGGAGCCGTCACGATCGACGATGCTCACCATGTCCGCCGCCTGCTGGACCAGGGCGTGGAATCGGTCCTCGTGAGCCTCATCCTCCATTCGCTGCCGTTCGATCGCCGCTGCCAGCACGTTGGCCACTGCGCGGAGGAACAAGGCGTCGTCGTGCGTAAAGTCGCGCCGCGCCCGGGTGTGGGCACCGAGAACGCCGAACGGTCGCTCCCGTCCCCGGATGATGGTGCTGAGGCCGCTAACCACCCCATGTTCGTGCAGCAGAGGCGGGCCGCCGAAGCGGGTCTCCGTCCGCAGGTCGGTCACAATCACCGGCTCATCGCTGAGGAGGGTGTAGCCCGCCTGCGAATCAGTTCCCGCGCCAACAGAGGCGTTGCCGACCAGCCCCTCTTGCCAGCCGACGTCCGCTCGCAGCCATAGCGCCTCCTCACCCGGCAGCAATTCCAGCACCTTGCAATACTCGACCTCCAGCGTGGCCGCCACAGCGGCGACCGCCTCGGCCAGCAAGGCGTCGAGGTCAACCTGAGTGAGGGCGTGACGACCGAGATCCGCCACGACCGCCTGTTGTCGGTCGCGCGCGGCAAGGTCCGCCTGGATCTGCCGCTGCTCGGTGAGGTCGCGATCGACAATGACGGCACCGGCGAGGCGGTCAGCACGGTTCCTGACGGGGGAGACGACGCTCAGGACGTGGACGATCCTGCCATCCTTGGTCAACCGCTGGGACTCGTCGGGGCCGCTCGCCTCCCCGAGAGTCACCCGGGCGAGGATCGCCTGTAGCTCATCCTGGACGCTCGCTGGTGCTAGAGATGAGAGAGGATGTCCGAGCATTTGATCTGCGGCGTAACCGTAGAGGCGCTCCGCGCGGGGATTCCAGCTGACGATCTCTCCCGAGAGAGTCACGCCCAAGATTGCGTCATAGGAGGACTCGCTGATCGCCGCCAGCAGTTCGCCAGCGTCGAAATAGCGCCCACTGCCTGTTATCGCCTCCGGTCCGGGCGATCTTGAGGAGAGTCCATCATGGACCATGAACTGACTCCGTTATTTCCCCACTGGCACCCTACCTGGCCCAGGTCAACATCGAGGGCAACAACGGTCAACGCGACGTAAACGTCACCATGCCGGGCGGCTAACGCGCCGAGGCCTTGCGAGAAACCCAGGACTGGCTCCCCTGGTATCCGCGGCCCACGTGACACTGTTCCGCTCTGTTGTAGATTGTCCCCCTTTTCGGTCCCGTAGGCGCCGCACGCTCTTCGCTCTCTTCGCCGAGAGGCTCACCCCAGTTTCTGAACGCTCTGGGTTACCTACGACGATCCCGCCGAAATATCACCTCCCCGTAACCATCGTTAACCTGGTTGTAGACCTTGCCCGGCTAGGCTCGTCCCTGACGCGGGTCGCTCGGTCCTTGGAGCAGCGCATACGCTTGGTTCTCGCTTACCCGTTGCTGATCCGGCGACCCGCGGCCCTCCACCAAGCTGCGTTCAGACGAGTGCGCTGGAGTATCCCCGTGACTGTGAAACCCCTACCCGCGCAGTCCGTTCCTCCCGTCGAACTCGGGAAACGTGCCTTCAGGCTGTCGGTGACGCGGTCGCCCTGAAGCGGGTGAGACGCCGGCATCCGTTCGCTAGATCAGCAAGGAGGTGGCCCATCGACTCGTTGGTAACGATCGCTCACGACGTTGCGCCAGTGTTCGCCCGGCAGCCTCACGGAGGCGACGCTTTGCCGAGTGACGACGGGGGAACGGAATCGAAAGCGCTGATGCACGATGTCCTCAACGCGCTGACGGCGGCCCGAGGCTATGTTCAACTCCTGAGCCACCGGCTGTCGACGTGTCCCGACGATGCACACCGCGATCTCGAGACCGTGTCGGCCATCGAGGCCAACGTCGAGCATGCGATCCAACTCCTCCAGGGGGAGGCACGACCCCGGCAAACAGCCCCGTCCAACCTCATGGCTCTTGCCCGCGAGGCGGCTGCCAAGGTGCCGCCGGAGCGAGCAGGAGACGTGGTCGTCCGGTCATCCGGGGAGACCACGCCAATCGGGTTCTGGGATCCGCTGGCAGTGTTGCGCATCCTGGCCAACCTCCTCGACAACGCGGCCAAGTACTCAGCGACTGGCACGCCAATCGAGATCTCGCTGGCCGCGGTCGACGCGGGGATCGAGATTGTCGTCAACGACCACGGCATCGGGGTCCCGGAGATGGAACTGGAGGCGATCTTCGCCGGTCACCGGTGCGAGGCGGCGCAGGCGATGGCCCCGGGCCAGGGTCTGGGGTTGAGCTCGAGCCGGCGGCTCGCGGAGGAGCTAGGCGGCCGCCTGTGGGCGACGCGGGAGCGAGAGGGGGGACCCACCTTTCATCTCTGGCTCCCGGAGTTAGGACCAACCTAGCCGGGTCCGCAACAGGGAAACCAGATTCGCGTACGTGATTTGGAGCAATACTCATGGCCGTCCCTCCTCCAAGAGATCCCTGGCACCGCCGCTACTGGGGCTACTACAACCGCCCCTTCGCGGGAGCCGGCTGCCTGTGGACCATCCTGATGATCATCCTCATCTGGTGGGTGCTCTCATTCTTCTTCGAAGCTCTGTTCTTTTGGTAGGCGGACTCCGGCGATGGCCGGCGCGAGCAGATATCGTGCGTGCAGAGCATGTCGTCGGGGCCAACCTTCAAGCGCCATCTCTGCCCATTCAGCTCCGCGCGGCAGGGCCGGAAAAGCAACGTGAGGAGTGCGAGAAAACCCCAGCAGGCTTCTCTGCGCGAGGAGGAAAAATCATGAGCATCACACGATGGGATCCCTGGGCGAGACGGTGAGCCTGCGCGAGGCGATGGATGGCCTGCTCCAGGAAAGCTTCGTCCGCCCACGACCGGGTGATGCCAGCGACAGGAGTGTGCCGCTCGCCCTCGACGTTGAGGAGCGCGGGGACGTCTTCGTGGTGACGGCACCGATTCCCGGGATCAACCCGGAGGACGTCGAGCTCTCGGTCCTCGGCGATACCGTGCGTATCCGTGCGAGCGCAAAGACGACCGTCTTGCGGAGGGCGAGAACAAAAGCTGGCTGCTGCTCGAGCGGCGCTACGGTGCCTTCGAGCGGACACTGACGCTGCCATGCCCAGTGAAGGCGGATCGGGCCAAGGCCGAGTTCCGGGATGGCATCCTCACCATCACGTTGCCCAAGGCCGAGGAGGCCAAGGAGCGACGCATCCCGGTACAGGCCGGGCAGACCCAGGACACGCAGCAAACCGCACAAGGCAAGTCGCGGCAGCGGGCGCAACCCCGAGACCAAAGCGAGCAGGACCAGGCACGGGTCATGCATCTGAAAGTCTAGCGAGATGTTGACAAGTCGTATCCGTCGATGCCGGATCTACAACCGTCCCGACAACGCGATGTACGTCCATCTCGGAGTGTAAAGACCGCGTATTCAGATCATGGGAAGGAGAGCCTGATGGACACGAGCGACCCTCGATCCCCGACGACCCCTGGCGA
>JAHWJF010000475.1 GCA_019348515.1 Chloroflexota bacterium
GTGCTCCTCGTCCTACCATTTGCGGCTCTGTACGCACCGCAGTTCCAGGTCTCAGGGCCGTCGCCGTTGGCGCAGATGTCGGGGGTGGCTCCACTGGCTGCAGACGGGGTGACTTCAATCTTCCCAGGCGTGGATCGAGCTGGCGAAGCCCCCGCTCAGGCCCAAGGATTGCACGTCCCAGAATATCGGGAACCCGGCACTGTCTCGAGCGGGGGCCAGGCAGCGGCCCTGATCTATCTCTTCCCGATGCTGTTCCTTGGCGTCCTCACCATCGTGGCTGTGACACGCCTCTCTAACGTGCGCAGCCGCGCTCGAGTCGTCGAAGATCCTGAATGGCTCTCCGCATTCGCTCAGGTCCAGCGACAAATGAGATGGAAGCACGGCGCCGCGCTCCTGGTGAGCGCCGAACTTTCGTCTCCCGTGAGCTGGGGCATGCTTCGGCCCGTGATCATGATCGACGAGAGGAGCCTGGGTTCGGCTGGTCAGGCTCGTGCGATCATCGCCCACGAGTTGGCGCACGTAGCCCGGCTGGATTGGGCGAAGCTGATCCTCGCCCGGGCCTGCACAGCACTGTATTGGTTCAATCCCTTCGTCTGGATTCTGGCCGCCTCGTGCCATCAGTTGAGGGAGGAAGCCGTCGACGACGCCGTCCTCCGCAGCGAAGTGATGGATGTCGACTATGCCGAGATACTGATCGGTTCGGCACGCCGCTTCAGCCAAGGCGGGCTACTTGCGATGAACATCGCCGCTCCCCGTAGGACGTCGCTGAAGCGGCGTGTCAAACGAGTGCTAGACTCTTCTCTTCGCCGCACCCCGGTGAACTTCGCGTGGTCGGCTCCGTGCGGAGTGTCGGCCACGCTTGTCGCCGGTCTTGTCGCCGCGCTTACTCCGGTGGAAGGGTCGACTCAGACGGAGTTCACACCAGCTCCGCTGACGCGCTTCAAATCGGTCGAGCTTCACGGCGACGGGACCGTCATCCTACGTCATGGACGTACGCAGCAGGTCCTACTCAAGGAAGGGATCCCGGGATCGACCCATCTCAGCGTCGGCTCCGAAGGCATACTCACCATCAAGGCGTGCGCGAGCAGGTGCTCGACCGCTGCACCAGCCATCGAGATCGTCACGCCGTCGATCGAGATGGCGGCTGTCACGGGTCGGGGCTTGATCCGGATTGACGGCGAGTTCCCGGAGTCCAAGTCGCTCGCCCTAGCCGCCACCGACGACGGGACGATCGACGCGAGGAGCACGAACGTTCTGGATGTGGCGGTCGCCGTGACCAATGGGGGCCTTGTAAGCGTTTCAGCTCAGAGAGAGCTAGCGGCCTCAGTAACTGGCGGCGGAAAAATACAGTACTGCGACGGGCCCGCCTCAGTGGCGTCAACGATCACCTCCGGCGGGTCAGTAGAGAAGCTCGCGGAGTCGGCCGCTGGCTGCTGATTGCTCTGCCGATTTTGGCCTGAACAAGGCGCCGCGTTCGTCGCGGTCCGCCAAAGGAGACCTGCATGCGCCTAACGCCTCTTGTGACGCTCGGATCACTGCTGTTTGCTGGACCCACGCTCGCCACCGAGCAGGGCGCGGCCTCCTTATCTGGCCCTAACGCGGCCGTGATCACTCCGCTGGTCGATCACCACGCACACATCTACGGCCCGGTGTTCGCGCAGAACGGCATTTCGCCGATCCTGCCGGCCGTCGAAGTCCCGCCGCATGTAGCGACGCTTCTGCACGCGCTCGGCACGACTATCGGAGATCAGAAGGCTCTCGCGCAGCTCTACGCTGAGGACAGCCTCATGGTGAAGTCTGATATGCGGAACTGGGTGCAGGGGCGCGAGATCAACGCCGCCATCTGGACCCTCCAATTCCGGGTCCCGTACACCTTGGTGCCGATCGCTTACCAGGGTGGGGATTCAACCGCGTACGTGGTCGCCTACCTTGCCCGGGGCGAAGGCCCGAAGCGCGTCCATCAGCACACGGTCCTGCTGGCCTTGAAGAAGGAGAAGGACAACCAGTGGAGAGTGGCGGCTGAGATGCTGACCCTCGGCCCCATCCGGCGCCAGGAGGCGGTGACCGCGAAACACTTCGTCGAAGAACTGGACGCGGCCGGAATCCAGAAAGCGACGATCCTTTCGGTCGCGTTCGTGCTCGCGGGCGCGGTCGAGGAGATGGCCGGCGAAGCGGCCAAGGTGCGCGCCGAGAACGACTGGGTGGCGAAGCAGGCCGCCCTCTATCCGGGTCGCCTCACGGCCTTCTGCAGCCTCAACCCGCTCAAGAACTACGCTCTCAAAGAGGTCGCCAGCTGCGGCGCCGATCCCCTGATCAAGGGGCTGAAGTTCCACTTCGCCGACTCCGGGGTGAATCTAAGGGATCCCCAGCACCTGGCGAAGGTGCGGAAGGTGTTCGAAGCCGCGAACCGGCACAAGCTGGCCATCACCGCGCACATCATGACGAGGGAAAGTGATTACGACGGCCGCGCCACGGCGACCGCTTTCTTGAACCATCTGCTCCCCGCGGTTCCGGACGTTCCGGTCCAGATCGCCCACATGACCGGAGACTCCTTTTTCGGCACCCAACCTCAGGCGGGCTTTGCAGTCTTCGCTGATGCGATCGCCGCTCGCGATCCGCGCACCAGGAGGCTCTACTTCGATGCGTCGGTCGGGCAGGACCAACCGGCCGAGAACCTGCAACTCGTCGCCGCCGCGATGAGACGCGTGGGCTTCGACCGCATCCTGTTCGCCTCCGACCGCGCTGCGCCAAACAACTCGCCCCCCGGGGTGGCATGGAATAAGATTTGGCGCGAAAAGCTTCCTTTGTCGGAAAGCGAGTTCCGAGATATCGCGGACAACGTCGTGGTTTTTCGGGATTGACTGACCAGCCTGACACTGTGATTCGGTCCTCTCGCTAGCCCGCTCTCATTTGGAGGTAGTAATGATGTCGAGCGGGGCAGCACGGCCTCGAGCCGTCGTCTGATCTTCACCCGTGCG
>JAHWJF010000078.1 GCA_019348515.1 Chloroflexota bacterium
TGGTCGTTCTTGGCGGGAGGCTGTGGGCGAAAGTGCAGATCCCGGACGCGGCGCCATCGGGCGAACTCGAAGATTTGCTTCAAAAGAGCTGGGACCGATTTTTGCGATCTGGCATGTGCGAACCGGACCATGATTCGGTCGACGACATGCACATTCTCGGATCCTGGCTGGCGCGTCATGAGGGACATCCAGCGATCCTGTCCCTCGGGGATCGCACCGCTGGTCCGGACTGGCGATTGCTGGCCCAGGGAGCACTTGCTTTGCGGCCAGACGATCTTGACTTTGACGCATGGCGTAAAGCGCGTGATGCCGGGGACAGCGGGTGGGGCGAGATTGAGAGCGAGGCTGTGATGGCGGCCAGGGGTGATTCGTGAATTTGGCTCGCCTGGTGGACGGCAGGGCTGGGTATACTCGGCGGGTTGATGGTCGATCGCGATGGTTTCGGGTAGGTCATAGTGACGCCAACAGTTGAGGAGCGTGAGGAAGCACTTGCGCGAATCGCCGATGAGATTGAGGCGTGTGCTCGTTGCGAATTACATAAGACGCGGACGAAATCGGTGCCCGGAGAGGGGCCGGCGGATGCGCGGATCATGTTGATCGGCGAAGCGCCGGGCTGGAATGAGGATAAGCAGGGGCGTCCGTTCGTCGGCGCCGCCGGGAAGTTCCTAGAAGAGTTGCTGGCGAGCGCCGGGATGACGCGAGACCAGGTGTTTATCACAAACGTCGTGAAGTCGCGGCCACCTGGAAACCGTGATCCCTTGCCGGATGAAATCGCGGCGTGTGCCCCGTTTCTGGAGCGGCAGATGGAGGTGATCGATCCTGATGTCGTCGTCACGCTGGGCCGGTTTTCGATGGCAAGATGGTTTCCCGGGGAACGAATCTCTCGCATTCATGGGCAGCCGAAACGGGTTGGGCGACGGCTGATCGTGCCGATGTACCATCCCGCGGCCGCGTTACATCAACAGGCGCTAAGAGCGACTATCCTGGAAGATTTCGGCCGGCTCCCGAAGATTCTTGCCGAGGCCGAGGCAGTGAAGCGGGCTGAGGATTCGTCTGGCGCGCCGCCGGTGCAGCAGATGGGGCTCTTTTAGCCGCGATTCTCCCTGTTAGCGTGAATTCATCGGTAATTGTGCGCAGCGGGCGCGACCTGACGGACGTGGTCGAGTCTTGTCTCGGAATCCTCAGGCTGGTGAGCAATGACGTCGATGTCCTTTGCGGCGGGCTCTCCCAGGTTGTCTGGGATACCAAATTCCGCGCGGGCTTCGGAGAGCGGCCAGATTCGCTCGGCGACCAGGTTGATCGTGTTATTGCGCTGCTGCAGGACACCCTCGATGACGACAAACGGTTCACCCCGGACGACGTGGCGGCGCTCGCTGTAGAGATCAGGGAAGACGATGACATTGAGCAAGCCATGCTCGTCCTCCAGCAGGAGGAACGTGATCCCTTTCGCGGTGCCCGGCCGTTGCCGGCAGACGATGAGTCCCGCGACCTGAATGCGCGTGCCATCCGGGATGTGTGTCGTCTCGGCTATGGAGCGGATGGCACGCGGTAGGCGTGGGCGCAGCAGGCCGAGTGGGTGATAGCGGGGTGAGAGCCCCATGATCGCGTAATCGCTGGTCATCTGTTCCCAGGGACCCATCGGACGGAGCTCGACCATGTCCTGCTCGACAGGCAGAGGGATCGGGAGTTGACGACCCGGAGTCTTACCATGCTTGCCGCCGAAGAGGCGCGCCGGCAGGAACAAGCCGAGTTGCCAGAGGGCCTCGCGGCGACCGAGACCGAACCCATCAGCCGCGCCGACGGCAACGAGGTTTTCCGCGGCTTCCATGCGTAACGGAACCCGGCGCACCATGTCAGCGAGCGACTGGAATGGGCCTCCGGCAACGCGTTCGGTGACGAGGCGGACGGCGGCGTCCTCACCGACTTCCGCGACATATCCCAGACCGATACGGACAGCGTTGTCATGGACTGAACATTTCACTCCACTCTCGTTGACATCGGGTGGCAGAATGCGGACTCGGTGCCGTCTGGCGTCATTGGTCAGGACGTGGGGGGGGTAGAACCCCATCGGCTGGTTGTTCAGCAGCGCGCAGACAAATTCGGCGGGGTAGTAGTGCTTGAGCCATGACGACTGGTAGGCGAGGATAGCGAATGCCGTTGCGTGGCTCTTAGGGAACCCGTACTCCGCAAACCCGAGGAGCTTTGTAAAGACCATATTGGCCGTAGTTTTATCAACATCGTGACCCAGGGCGCCCTCGCGAAACTGGTCCCAGAGACGGACCATCGCCTCACGCGAGCGCTTGCGGGTCATGGCGCGGCGGAGTTGATCCGCCTGACCGGCGCTGAAGCCCGCCAACGCCATCGAAACACCCAGAACCTGCTCCTGGTAGAGGATGACGCCGAGGGTTTCGCGCAGGACCGGCTCCAGGAGAGGATGGTCATAGACTACGGGAGGGGCGATCCCGCGCCGGGCAAGCTCTCGATGCTGGACATAGGGGTTGACCGCGCCACCGATGATCGGTCCGGGACGGACGATCGCCACCTGCACGATGAGATCTTCCAGGCAGCGTGGCTGAGTGCGTAACAAGGTCTGGATCTGGGCCCGGCTCTCGATCTGGAACGTGCCGATCGTATCGCCAGAGCAGATCATGTCGTAGACCGCCCGGTCGGTGAAATCGATACGGCTGAGATCGACTGGCGGCTTGCCGTTGGCGGGGATCAGACGGAGTGATTCTTCGACCAGCGAGAGCATCCCTAGCGCGAGGAAATCGATCTTGATGAACCCAGCGTCCTCACAGGAATCCTTGTCCCACTGGCACAGGAAGCGTCCCTGCATGGACGCGGGTTGGACTGGCACCAGGTCGACGAGAGGGGCGGAGGAGATGATCATGCCGCCGGAATGCTGGCTGACGTGTCGAGGGAAACCGGAGAGCTCTCCGGCTAGTTCCACCAGATAGCGCCAGGGAGGCGCCTCCAGGCGCGACGCGTACTCCGGGATACGCGCCAGCTCGAGGGCGAGGTCCCCAGCCTGACGCGGCTCGCTGAGCTTGGAAATGCGGTTGAGGTCAGTGAGCGGGATACCGAGCGCCTTCCCGACGTCGCGGACCGCGGAGCGGAGACGGTAGGTCGGGAAGGCGCAGACAAGCGCGGCGTGGTTGGCGCCGAAACGCTCGTAGACACGCTCGATCAAGCGTTCGCGGATCTCGCGCGGAAAATCGAGGTCGATATCCGGGATGGAGCTCATCTCGTCGTTGATAAACCGGCCAAGCATCAGGTTGTGCGCCAGCGGATCGACGTGGGAGAGTCCGATCAAGTAGCAGACGATCGAGCCGACAGAGGACCCTCGCCCGCGACCGGGAGGGAGGATGGCTTCGCCGCCATCCTCCCCGCGGATCTCGACTGAGACTTCACGTGCCAGCTCCAGCAGATCGCGATAGAGCAGGAAAAAGCCGGACAGCCCGTGTTTGGCGATCAGGTGCAGCTCCTGATCAAGCCGCGCTTCCGCCGTCGATCGGTCGTGCATACCGTAACGGCGGTGCATCTCTCCGCGGCAGATTTCGGCAAGCAGGTCATCTGGTGTCTGCCCAGGTGCCGTCGGATAGCGGGGAAAGAGGTAGGCGAGATCGCGCGTGAGATCGAATGAAGCACAGCGCTCGGCGAGGACGGCGGTGTTGCGTACGGCCTCCGGGTAGGCCGCGAATTGCGCGGCCGCTTCGTCTGGCGAGCGGAGGAAGAACTCGGCATTCGGCAGGCGCTCTCGATGGCAAGCATCAAGGGTGGTGCGGTGGCGAATGGCGACGAGCACATCCTGAAGGCGGTGTCGCTCTTGGCGGTGATAGTGGACATTGCCGGTGGCAACCGTCCTCAATCCAGCGTCTGTCGCAAGACGCGAGAGTGCGGCGATACGGCGGGAATCACCGAAGACACGATTGTGTTGCAGCTCGACCGCGACATTCTCCGGGCCGAACCACTCGACGTAACGATCAAGCAGGCCACGGGCATCGCTCCAGTGCCCATCGTCGACGAGCCGCGAGAGCGCACCGCGCCGACAGCCGGTGAGGAGGATCAGGCCCTGGGCGTGCTCCGCAAGGAACGAGGGAGCGAGGCGGGGGAGTCGCTCTTCATCCTGCTTCCAGACCTCCCGGGGTGGTGAGAAGGGGACGATGCCGCTCTCCGCTGGGATGTTTGGACCGGCGTAGGCAGCGGTGATGAGCCGGCTGAGATTGGAATACCCCTCGACGGTTTCCGCGAGGAAGGTGAGATGGGAGCCATCCGTCAGGGTCAGCTCGGACCCGGTGATAGGTGCAATACCAGCTGCCCGCGCTGCCCGCGCGAACTCCATAGCCCCATGGAGTCCATCATGGTCGGTGATGGCCAGTGCTCGGTAGCCGAGATCGGCAGCTCTGCCAACCAACTCCTCCGGTAGGGATGCGCCATCGAGGAAGGAGAAGGCGGTGTGAAGGTGGAGCTCGACGTACGGACCTATGACCCTATCACCCTCAATAGGACTGTTCGAACCAGCGGTCGGTAATGTGGTCGTGGAAGAGCGTGCGGATCGCGCCGTCGCGGAGAAGGACCTGGACGTAGCGCCGGCTGATTGGGTCTCGCCACCATTCGTCATCGACGTACCAGGAATCCTGGACGCACTCGACCTCACGGCGGCGGTGCCGCTCGCGCAGCGCGAGCGGCAGCCCACTCTGCTGGTCGACTGTTACCTGAATCGGACGAGGAAGGTTCAGGGGTCGTAGGCGATCAGCACCTGTCTCCGCTCCGGAAGACGCGACCATGGCTCCACCTCCGCGACGCGATAGAGACCTGATGTTCCAAAACGCTGCTTGAGGTGACGACTCGCTTCGGCAAGTTGCCGGGGGCGGCGGGAGTGGAACCCGGGGAGAAGCTCCTGACAGCTGGTCGCATCGATCAGGCCGGAGAGTTCCACCGTGAGTGCTGCGACCGGACCCGGCAACACCATGGACTGCACCCGGTACCCGAGGGCCTCGATAAGGCGTTTGTGGCCGCCGGGCTCGCGCAGGGTCGTGACCTGTTCCCAAGCCTGCCCGCCCTCCAGGGAAGCGCGCAGCCGGACTTGCCGTACGTGCCGGTTCCGTAGTGCGGTGCGATCGAATGCGCGGAGTACGAGCCGCGTGATGGCGATCAGGAGTGTTTCCCGACTGGTGGCTGGAACGGGCAAGGTGAGCGATTCGCTCACGGTTTCTGGGTGCAATCTGGCGCGCACTGGCTCGCGATCGTTGCCCCGCGCCAATTCCCAAGCCTGCCGCCCTTTTGCTCCAAAGCGGGCTTGCACCGCCGCCACGGGCAGGTCCGCGAGATCGCCTAAGGTGCGTAACCCCAGACGCTCCAGACGCTGGTGCTTGTCTGGAGGCAGGGGAAGCAAGGAGATCGGCGCCGGAGCTAGGAAGTCCTGTATCGTGTTGGGATCAACCACTTGAACAGTTCCCGGAGCAGCCCCATACGCGGCTACCCGGGCCGTGAACTTCGTTGGAGCGACGCCCGCGCGGGGGCGAAAAAGCGCTGGCACGGTAGCTAACAAACGCTCGGCAGCAAGACGTGGAGGACCAAGCCGGCGTTCCAACCCTGTCAGGTCGATGGTAAAGCAGCCTGGCTGTCTGGCATCGATCTCGACCGCAGGGCTAAGCATCTCTAGCCCCACGATAATCTGCTCGGCCGCCGCGTTCTCTCGAACGGGGTGCGGGGCGAGGATAACCACCTCAGGACAAAGCGCTACAGCTTCCCGAAGACCAAGACCTGTCCGGACACCATGCGCTGCCGCTTCCGGAGTGGCGTCGTTAACGATTGGCCGTCCCCCTCGAGTTGGTCCCAGCACCAGCGGCGCCCCATCGAGTTCCGGTCTATCGAGCAGGGCGACCCGCAAGGCAAAATGCGGAATCACGATACAGGCGATGGACACGGTCCCTCCTCCGTGGACTCGCCGACAGGAGAGCGAGGATGCCCTCTCCGCAGATAATAGAACATACGTTCTCATTCCGCAAGATCAACCTGCTCAATCTGCCGTGTATACTTCCATAAAGTGAACGGACAACGTGGCCGTTCATCCCCGCGACAGGCCCGTCTGATAACGTCCTCTGAGGCATGCTCAGGTCATGGCGACGACCATCAGAACACGCACGATCCCTTCCGGATCCACACCCTCAAAGAAACGGCACCGTTCTTCTCGCCTGCCGCTTTCACATCGCTTAGACGCTTTTCGACAGGCGGCACGCGATTCACTTCCACAGCTTGCCGGCACGCCACGTTTTCGCCGAGAGCTCCTGGGAATAGTGCTCGTTCTTCTCGCCCTCATGAGCGCCTATGTCATCGGCCGCGGCGGAGATGAAGGTCGGCTCGTCGCCTGGTGGGGAACCAGTCTCGATCGCTCTCTCGGCCACGCCGCATTTCTCGTCCCGGTCCTGCTCGCCCTCGCCGCCCTCCGGGCCTTCGGTGGCCAACCTGGTCGGGTGCTCGAAGCGCGTCACTACCTCGGTGCCTTTGCCTTCGCGGTGTCTGTCGTCGGTCTCCTGCAGCTCGGTGCCCGCTCCGTGCAATCGCCTCCGGGAGGAGCGCTCGGAAGCGCTGTCGCCAGCCTCGCGTTCCGCACTCTCGGACCATTTGGCGCCGGTCTCGCGCTCTTCGCCACAGGCGTTTTGGCCATCTTCCTTCTCGCCGGCAGCGATCTCCAGACATTCTCTAACGATGTCTGCGCCCTACTGAAAGCGATCTGGGGCGTCATGGTCAGGATCGCCGCGGCCGCCGCGACCGCAGAGACCAAGATCCGCCGCTTCGCGGTCTCGCTACGACGGATGCGCGACACGCATCCTGAGAGCGAGCCGACCGTGCTGGCCGTCGCCGAGCCGGTTGCTGTCAATCGTCCGCGGGTGCCCAAGGAACGCCCGGCTCGAAACCGAGACCCAGTTCCAGACCCGGTCGTGATCCTGCCGCCGGTCATAAATGTCCCCCCGCGCAAGCCGCAGCCAACGTCTATTCCTACCGCCGACACGCCTGAAGTTCCGCCGGACCCCCCGCGACCGCCCTCTCGGCCCCTGCCGCTTCCTGATATCTCGCGTCTCGCCTATTACGATGATGTCGCTCCGGACACCGCTAGCCTCCACGCCAAGGCCGCGCTCATCGAGGAAACCCTCGCGAGTTTCAAGGTCGAAGCGAAGGTCCGAGAGATCAACCCGGGTCCGGCGGTCACGCAGTTCGCACTTGAACCGGGCAACGGGGTCAAGGTCCGCCGCATTACTGAACTCCAGAGTGATCTCGCACTCGCCTTAGCGGCCCCAAGCATCCGCCTCGAAGCCCCGATCCCGGGGTTCGCTCGGGTGGGCTTGGAGATCCCGAACGCGCAAATCGCGACCGTTGGCCTCCGTGAGACGCTTGAATCGCCATCCTTCGCAAAAGGGAAACAGAAGCTTCCGATTCCGCTCGGACGTGACGTCAACGGCCGCTACGTCGTCGGCGACTTGACGCGCATGCCGCATCTCCTTATCGCCGGGGCCACCGGCGCCGGGAAAAGTGTCTGTCTCAACGCCATCATCTCGACGTTTCTCTCGACACGATCCCCGGACGAATTGAAGCTCCTGATGATCGACCCGAAGATGGTGGAGCTGACCGGTTACAACGGCGTTCCCCATCTCCAAGCCCCGGTGGTTACGGAGATGGACAAGGTCGTCGGCGCGTTGCGATTGACGCTCCGCGAAATGGAGCGCCGCTACACCCTCTTCTCGAAGCTGGGTGTGCGCAACCTGGACGGTTACCGCATGAAAATGGCCGATGAAGCCAATGCGGAAACACTCCCGTATCTGGTGGTCATCATCGACGAGCTCGCGGACTTGATGATGACCGCACCGGATGAAGTGGAAACCCTGCTGGTTCGTCTGGCGCAGATGGCACGTGCTACGGGTATTCATCTCATTATCGCGACTCAACGACCCTCGGTCGATGTGCTAACTGGTCTGATCAAGGCCAATATCCCATCCCGCGTGGCGTTCGCCGTCTCATCCCTTACAGATAGTCGGGTGATCCTGGACATGCCCGGCGCGGAACGCCTCCTGGGTAGTGGTGACATGCTCTTCTTGCCACCCGACGCGGCAAAACCCCAGCGCATTCAGGGCGCGTTCATCGAAGACCGGGATGTGCACTTCATCGTTCAGCATTGGTATCAGGTGGCTCCCGTACCGCGATACCCCCCGGAATGGCTGGACCTACCAGGTGCCGGCAACAATGGGGATGATGACCTCGACGCTGAAGACGATCCCCTATTCGAACAGGCACTCTCGATTGTTCGGCAACAAGGCACCGCATCGGCTTCAATGCTTCAGCGCCGCCTGCGCGTTGGCTATAATCGCGCTGCCCGCCTGATTGAAAAGATGGAGGACGACGGAATCATCGGCCCGGCGGATGGCATTCGTGGTCGACCCGTGCTGGTGGGCGAAGAGGTCGAGCGTTAGCTGACGGGAACGGAGTCATACGGGGCGCCATGCAAGAATCGTCTGCCAATCGCGGCTGTTCGGACCAGGCCGCGTTGCCTCGGGAGGGGTCCTGATCACATGTCCATTACCCACGGGCCCGCCACCGCACAGCCTGTCGCACGTCTCATTAATGAGCTGGCCCGTCTCCCCGGAATCGGGCCAAAGACAGCGTCGCGACTCGCCTATCATCTCTTGCGCACGTCACGAGACGAAGCCGTCTCGCTCGCCGAGGCGATCCTCGACGTGAAAGAGCGCGTGCGTCTTTGCTCAGTGTGCTTCAACACCACTGAATCAGACCCGTGCGCGATCTGTCTCGACCCCGCCCGCGACCGCACGATCTGCGTCGTCGAAGAACCTTTGGACGTTCTTGCACTTGAGCGGACAGGGCAATTCAAGGGGAAATATCATGTGCTTCACGGCGCTGTTTCACCGGTGGAAGGAATCGGTCCGGACCAGCTCAAAATTCGAGAACTGATCGACCGAGTTGGGCGGGAGAATCCTGATGAGGTGATCGTCGCTACAAATCTTGACCTACCCGGAGAGGCGACGGCGACGTATTTGCACCGGCTTCTGGCGCCACTTGGCGTAACCGTCTCTCGTCCCGCGAGTGGACTACCTGCGGGTGGCGATCTGGAGTATGCAGACGAAGTCACCTTGGGAAGGGCGCTCACCGGACGTCGCGTGCTCTAGGCGAGGGACGCCAACGTAGTGGTCGTTGTCCCGGAGCGTGCAATCCGGTCTCGCTTGCCAGATGCTATAATGCTGAGGAATGGCAACGCCTAATAACGCTGTCGATCATCTCAACGATGCCTCTCCCGATTGGCGTGATTCCGCGTTTGTTTCCGGCCGGTCAGCGCCTCCCGGGCTTCCTGACTCCTCGTCCGGCGATCCGGGCCCCGATCTCACTCAGCAACCGTCATTGCGCATTCGCCCCTATTCAATTAGCGACTTCCCTGCCCTGTTGCGCTTTCCAAGCGTCCTAAGACTTGACGTCCCGGATTCCCTGGTCCTTTCACGCTCTGGGATGTTTGATCTCCAGGCCGGATTGCCCGTCCTTCGGAAGGACCGCCCGGCCTTCGTCGCGGTCGCCGACGGGCAGCAGGTTGGATTCGTGCGATTTTCTCCACGACGGCCCGATGGTCGCTGGGTGATTTCGGCGATCGGGGCGTCAACCGGGGTCTACGCACCTGAGCCTGTCTGGGACGCATTGCTCGCTCACAGCGTACGTGCGGCTGGGTTGCGCGGCGTAAGGAGGCTTTTTGCCCGCATCCCGGTTGGCCACCCGCTCCTCGATGCGATGCGACTAAGCGGCTGGACTCCTTATGCTCGAGAGACCGTGTTCCGAGCAGAGAATCTCTCCCCTGTAACGGGAAGCGCGAGAGCTGTACGGCTTCAGGAACCCGCCGATACGTGGGCGATACACCAACTTTACGCCGCATCAGCACCGCGCCAAGTCCAGGAGATCGAAGCGCTTACGAGCCATTTCTGGCATATGGATCGATCCCGGAGCACTCCACGAGGGGTGCGTCAGACTGGTTGGATCCTCCAAGGAGATGGCCGACTTGCCGCTTACGTGCGCTACACCCGAGGAT
>JAHWJF010000079.1:0-2332 GCA_019348515.1 Chloroflexota bacterium
ATGATGTCGTCCTGACCGGACAAAGCTACGGCGGGATGATCATCACCGGGGTCGCCGATCGCGCACCGGAGCGGATGGCCCATCTCGTGTATCTGAATGCGCTCGTGCCGGACAATGGACAATCGGTCTTCGACCTCACACCGTCCACATTCTGGCAGCGATTCGAGGAGTCTGTCCGGGTCGCCGGCGACGGCTGGCGTATCCCGGCGCCCCCGTTCGAGAACGATCCCGAGATCGCGGCATTCGCGCGCGGTCGCTACGTCCCCTCCCTCCTGCGCGGGTTCACCGATCCCATCCGGCTCGGCGATGCCTCGAACCATGTGCCGCGCACGTATATCTGGTGCACCGAGGATCAGGAGGGTTTGAGCGGAGTTACGGATCTGATGCGGCCGTTTGCCGAACGCGCCCGGCGAGATCCTGGCTGGCGGTTTCACCAGCTTCAGACAATCCCCGACGCTTATATCCACGTCCCCCAAACTGTCGCGGACCTCTTCGATGACGCCGCCCAGGCGACTGCACGGGCATGAATTGGCCAACCGAGTAACAGCACCGTGGAGCTCCACGTATCGATGGTGAGGGCAAACGTGACAGAACCACGAACGCGGCTTCCCGCGATTCTCGATACGGACATCGGCACCGACGTCGACGACATTCTGGCTCTCGTACTTCTGGCCCGAGCATCGGAGATGGATCTCATCGGGGTGACCACGGTCTATGGAGACACCGTGCTGCGGGCCAGGATGGTTCGCCACGTCCTCGATCTGATGGGACGCTCCGATGTCCCGATCGGCATCGGGGCCAGAGAGACACTGACCGGGCGCCCGGTCTGGTGGGCGGGTCACGAGGGCCAGGGGATTCCCGATCTCAATCGGGTCCAGGTGGACGAAAGCATTACCGCCATTGATCTCCTCCGGCGGGCAGCGATGCAGCACCGGGGACGCCTCGACCTCTTCGCGATCGGGCCATTGACGAACGTGGCCGAGGCGATCGCGGCCGACGACTCCTTCGCGGCGTCCCTGCACCATCTCTACATCATGGGCGGTGCATTCTGGATTGAGCGGCCGGAGCACAACATCAAATGCGATCCTGAAGCTGCCGACATCGTCTTCCGCTCCGGTATCCCGATGACGGTCTGTGGGTTGGATGTGACGAAGCGCGTGTGGCTGCGGGAGTCTGGCGTGTCCCAGATCGGCGAGTCGGCCGGCAGCATCGGCCCGATGCTGCAAGATCAAATCCGCCGCTGGTGGGCGTTCATCGGCGCCAACGAAAACACTCCTCACGATCCCCTTGCGATCCTGCCCGCGCTTCGGCCGGAGCTGTTCCGTTTCGAGCAGTGCGACGTGCGCGTCGAGCTGGACGGTAGCGAGGTCGGCCGCACCCGTGTCGACCGGTGCGGTGAGGGCAGGATGCGGATTGCTGCCGACGTCGACGTCGAAGCCGCGGAAGAGGAGATCATCCGGCGCCTCGCCGAGTCTGACTAAGTGGGTCATCAGGAGATGCTGCAGCGCCGTCACGCCGCGGTGCCGAAGGTTCGGGCGACGCGGGCGTCGCCCCTACAGCCGCCAGCTGCTACAACCCTCCAGAAACACCTGACTATCCGCTTGGGGCACGTCGCGCTTCCTCTACGGTTACTATGTGGCGCCAAACGGCATGCCGATCGGGCGGCAACCGGCGTACCGGTGACGCACGTCCTGACCGTGTCCAAAGGACGTGCTGACGATGTGGCCCGAATCTCAGACAAGCACCGGTCTTCTCGTCGATCTCTATCACCTGGACGCCGCGTACGTGAGCTGGCGGGCGGGCCAGAACGCGCCCGCGACATTCGACCTCTATACCCGCTCGGCGCCGTTCGGTGGAACGTACCTGCTGGCCGCCGGGCTGGAACCAGGGCTCGCCTTCGTCCGCGACTTCCGGTACACGGAGGAGGACCTCGCCTACCTGGCCCGGATCAAGCCGTATGACCCGGCATTCCTCGACGAGCTACGCCGCTTCCAGTTCACCGGCGAGATTCTGGCCATGCCGGAGGGAACGGTCGCCTTCGCTGACGAGCCGCTACTGCGGGTGACCGCGCCCTTTCGCGAAGCGCTGCTGCTGGAATCAGGTCTGCTGCGGGCGATCGGCGTCTCGACCTTGATCGCCACGAAAGCCGCGCGGCTGGTCGACGCCGCGGCCGGCCGGGAGGTCGCCGACTTCGGGTTCCGGCGCGCTCAGGACCCCTACCTGGCCGCCCGTTCTGCCTTCATCGGCGGCTGCGCCAGCACCTCTTTCGTCGCCGGGGCGAAGGCGTTCGCGCTCCCGACCGGCGGCACGATCCCGCACGCGCTGGTGCAGG
>JAHWJF010000079.1:2432-10047 GCA_019348515.1 Chloroflexota bacterium
GCGAAGGCGTTCGCGCTCCCGACCGGCGGCACGATCCCGCACGCGCTGGTGCAGGCCTACCCGACCGAGGAGGCCGCCTTCCGCGCCGTGGCCGAGAGCCTGGATCGTTACTCGCTGCTGCTTGACACCTACGATGTGCATACGGCGATCGAGACCGCCGTCGCCGTCGCGAGGGACGTGTACTCGCGTCTCGGTCACGAGCTGGTCGCGGTTCGTCTTGACAGCGGGGATCTGCTGGCCGACAGCAAACACGTGCGGCAGGTTCTGGACGCGGCCGGGTTGCGCGAGACCAGGGTGCTGGTCAGCGGCGACATTGACGAGCTTCGCATCGCGGAGCTGCTCGCGGCGGGCGCGCCGATCGCCGGGTTCGGCGTCGGCGGCAATCTGGCCGTCGGGCTCGGCTCGGTCGCCAGCGGGACCATCGGCGGCGTGCTGGGCGCGGTCTACAAGCTGGTCTGGTACGAGGAAGGTGATGACCCGGCGCGGATCAAGCTGGCCGGAGAAAAGAGCACCTGGCCGGGCCGCAAGCAGGTCTACCGGACCGACGAGTTCCAGGAAGACATCATCCAGCTCGATGACGAGCCGGCGCCGGAACACGGCACACCCCTCCTTCAGCCCGCGATCCGGGACGGGACGATCGTCGCGGATCTCCCTCCCCTGCCCGAGCTCCAGCACCGGGCGGTGGCCAATGTCCGGGCCCTCCCCGCCCGCCATCGCGCACTGCACGACCCCGCGCCCTACTCCGTGCGGCGAAGCCCTGGGGTCCTGGAGGTGCGCGAACGCGCCAGTCAGCAACGGCGGGATGGGTAGCAATCAGGCCCGAAGAAGGGCAACGCCGTGTCCTCGGGAAACGTGGTTCCGATAACCCGGGAGGAAAACTATTATGTGGAACCAGCATCAAACGCTGTGAAGCGGAAAATCGGAGTGAGCCGTTCCGTCATGGGCGTGGTATGAAGCGTTCTGGGTCCCGACATAGAGGGCGCGGCGGGCCTCGTCGATCGCCGGCACGGTGAAGATACTCGCCCCGTCCGCTCCCCGGGGCGCCATGTAGGTCTGCCACGCCGCGTCGCCGGTGGCCGCATCAAGGGCGACGACGCTGCCGCGAAGTCCTTCCTCCTTGCCGCCTGAGGCGATGCCGACGTAGACCCGGTTGTCGAACACCAGGGGCGACGCCCAGATACTGGCGTTGGGCTGATCGTCCGCACGGACGACCCAGAGCCCGTTGCCGCGTGCCGAGTCGATAACGTGCATCTGCGCCGTCGCATCCCCGACGTAGATCGTGCCGTCCACTACCGCCGCGGACCCCGTGATTCCAAGCGGGACCTACAGGTTGGGCTCCAGCACCGCCGCACCGGAGTCGTAGGTCCAGACGACCCTGCCACTGCCAAGTTCGATCGCGTAGAGGTTGCCGTCCCAGGATCCAACATGGGCGACACCCTGGTCGATGACGGGGGTCGCCGTGACCGGCCCGCCGACCTCGACCTCCTACAGGGGGTCAGTGCGGCGATGGTGTCGGACGCGATCCCGGGCGTGGTGGTTGCCCGCATGTCAGCCAGGTTCCCACCGTAAAACCGCCAGCCTTCCTCAGCTGCGGGCACGGGCATCGATTGCTGCACGCCCGCGGCTACCTCGGACAGCGGGATCCCGATAATGCCGAGCGCCAGCGACGAGGCCACCAGGCGGCGGTGGGAGAGGCGAGGGGTCATGCGGGGGATCCTTTCACGGAGGGGCATTGCATAAACGAAATCAAGAGGCTGCGCCAGCCATTCGGCGTGTTCGGTCGGCCGTGGAGTGGCACCCCAAGAGGAATCCTCTTGGAGCGCCTGACTGATCAACGCGAGTCGCACATCAAAAGCCCGTCGACTGATTGGCCCTACGGCTCTGGAGTCGATGCCGGCGTTGCTGCCGTCTCGGCGCCGAGCCGGAAGGCGGTGAGGGCACCATCCCCAGCTCCCGCCCCCACGAGCAGCGTGTCCCCGACGATGGCCGGCCAAGCAATCAGGGGCGCCGCCAGCTGGGCGCTCCACACGACTTCACCACGCTCCCGGGTCAGCGCGAAGATCGTGCCGTCGAAGGTCGAGGCAACCACGAGATCGTTGACGACGGTCTCCGCGTCAAACGGTGGCGCCTCGACCTCGTGCCTCCAGAGGAGCTCGCCGCTAGTCGCATCGAGCGCGACAATCTCGCCCGTGCCGGCGTCGAGGTCGGTCATCCGCTCGGCATTCTGCACCGCCTGCGTGCCATCCAGCGCCTCATGCCCCGTGGCCGTGTAGGGAGTGGCCATGTTGACCACGGCCGCGTAGACGACCCCGTCAGCAAAGGCCATGGGCGTCTCGACCTCGCCAAGCACGCCCGGGAGGACTTCAATCGTCTCCCCGGGGGGCACACCATCCAACTCGTCGTTCTCGTGCTCACCGACCTCCGTGTCCCAGACCACTTCGCGATTCTCGCGATCGTAGGCAAGGATCCGGCCCAACTTGCCGGAGCCGATGACGAGATCACGCGTCTGGCCGTCAAGCTCGACCGTCGCGAGCATCGGCGAGAGATGGAAATCGAGGTCGAAGAGGTCATGCGGCTTGGGCTGGTGGTACCACTGCAACTCACCGCTCTGACGATCGAGGACGATCAGGGAATTGCTGTAGAGGTTCGGCCCGGGCCGACTGGAGCCGTTCGGCCAGCCGATGATACCGGGGAACGGTGCCGGGTTGCCGGTGCCGTAGTAGAGCATGTCCCGCTCCCCATCGATGGCCGGCGGGAACCACAGCCCCGCCCCACTGTTGATCTCCGGCGCGCCCCAGAAGCCCTCCTCGACCGTCTGGAACCGCCAGATAACCTCACCGGTCTCTTGGTCGAGCGCGTAGGCGAGCCCGCTGTGACCTGCCTCGTAACCGCGAACGGTGAACTCACGGTCTTCGCCCTCGCCCTCGACTTCAACACCCAGCCGCGCCATAACTCAAGGCCGAAGATTTCGATCTGACCGATGATCGGGGTGGGACCGGTCAGCAACTCGTGCCCAGCACCCACGACGAGGATGAGCCCAATCCCGCCAACGATGAGGGCAGAGGCAAACGCGGTGAGGAAGCCGATCCGCTGGTACCCGAACGGGTGCCGCGGGGAGCGGGGCCGGTCCTCCAGCATCAGCGTGAGAAGCATGGCGCCGGCCGACAGCGCCTCCAGGACGTCATCCAATGAGACGGCGAGGACGGCCCGGCTGCCGCCTGAGATGACGAGGCGGATCACAAGCGAGATCGCCGCGGCCACGGCGCTGATCCAGAGGAGACGCTTGGCGTTCCGTGTTGCTGCGCGGACCTTTGCCGGTCTGCGGTGCGGTCCCGGCTACGTAATCGAGTCCGTTACCGGACCCCGAGGCTCAGCGCCAGCCGCGTCCGCACGAGCGTCAACCCTGGTTGACGGGCGTTCTGGCACAGCCGTTTGCCCTCATGCTGCCCGGGTTCCCAACTAGCGGGCAGTGCCACTTGGGTGACGATCAGGGATCACCCGTGACCGTGAGTAACCCGACGACTCGAAGCGGCGAGCCAGCGCAGGGCATAAGGAACTGCTCATGTCGAGACATAAGCAGAGGCCGCCCCCGTTCTCGAAGGTGGAAGTGGTCGGCTCCCTATTCAACGTCGGGCAATGAGATCTTCGAGCGACTCACCGCTGTGCAGCCGCGCGATCGTCGTCGCTAATAGCGGTGCCAGACTCACGACCTCATGGGCGACCGGCAGAACGTCGGGCAGTTGCACACTGTCGGTCACGATGAGCCGTCGTAGCGGCAGTCGTATGAGTCGATCGAGGGCTGGTCCCATGAGTAAGGCGTGGGTCGCGACGATCGTCACGTCGGGGCGTCCCCCAGCCTGGAGTACGGCGTCAACCGCTGCCTCGATGGTCCCACCCGTACCGATGATGTCATCAACGACGATCGGCACCCGGTCTCGCACTTGGCCGGTAATGCGCCGCACGATTACTGAGTCGCCGCCGAGGCGGGTCTTGTGAACGATCGCCACCGGGAGGTTGAGGAGCGTCGCGTACTGCTCGGCGAGTTTGGTCGCGCCGAGATCGGGAGCAACTACCACCCGGTCGTCGCGGCCTGGCTCCCGCGCCGCCTCAGCCAACAACGGGACGGCGCTGAGGTGCTCCAGCGGGACGGGCAGGGCCGCCTCGACGGCCGGGCTGTGCAGGTCAACGGCGACGACCCGCTCGACCGCGCTGGTCCCGAGCAGATCGGCGACGACGCGGGCACCGACCGGCTGCCGCCCGCTCACGCGGCGGTCCTGGCGAGCGTAGCCGAAGTACGGGACGACCGCCGTGAGCCGGCTGGCTCCTGCCCGATGGCAAGCATCGGCCAGCAGCAGGAGCTCGATGAGATGCTCCTCGACCGGTGGCGCTGTCGGTTGGATCAGGAACACGTCACGGCCGCGAACCGACTCCATGATCTCGACGTGCAGCTCACCGTCCGGATAGCGCTCCAGCACCCGCTCACCGAGAGAGATCCCAAGCGCAGCAGCCATTCCCTCAGCCAGCATCGGGTTCGACGACCCGGCGAAGATCGACAAATTCATGGCATGGTCCCAAGGCCGCTGACACACCCCGTCACTCGGATACTCACGTGCGACCTCCTGGCGAGCGTGTGTCGGCTGCGCAAATCGTGAACGTGCAGGACGGCGTCGAACTGATCGGCCAGCCGCGCCGGGAAATAGTGGCTGAAGTGCTCCATTTCCGGACGGTAGATCACCCCGCTCGCCCGCTCCAGCCGGGCCTGGCGCGGGACGTCGGCTGCATCACCCCTGCGTCCACATTCACTGAAGGGACTGCTTAGCTCTGCTCGTTGCCTTCCTTGATGGCCTGATCAAGATCCTCGTCCGACAGCACCCGGACATCGGGATCTGCTGTACTGCCATCGCGAAGGGTAAAGCGCAACCGTTCCATGTACGGCGTCGGCTGCTTGCGCCGAAAATCGAGGAACTCCTTCGCGTAATAGTCTCGCGCCTCCTGCACGCTCTTGGCTCCGGTCACGATATCGTGCATGAGGTTGAGCGCCAGAAAGTTGGCCTGCTCGTCGTGGCAGCGAGCCGACACCTCCCCCGCGGTGCGCTCCACAATCACGCTGCCATCGAACTCGGCAAGCGGCGTGACCTTGTCCGGCGGCACCCGATAGTTGATGACGGACTCGACCGCATCGATATGTGGCGCCGGAAAGTGGTGCTCGTAGAACGCCTTGGAGGCGACGATGCGCTTCCAGGACCCGGGCGCATGCCAAATCAACCACGTCTCGGTGACCTCGTCGGGCTCACCGTACTGCTCGATGACGAGGCGAGCCGCCTCGCGCGACTCCTCGGGCCACGCCTCAATAGTTCTCGCGCTCTGCTGGTCCATGTCCGCCTCTCTCGCTCTCGCCCGTTTCGGACGCCTGATTCCTCGCCATTTCCTCATCGAAGCCGAAGCGTGATGCTCAGCCCGCCGTCTCACCCACGCCTTCTCCCACTGAGCTGATCTGGAACCAGGATCGCCAAAACGCCGCGGACCACTGACCGGTGGCGCCGGCCGCAGCGAGGTAATGCGTTGCGCCGCACCTGGCGACATCTGCGTAGCAGGACCTTCCGAGTGATTCATCAAGATTCCCGAGAGCATTGGTGAGCGTTGCGATCGTCGCTGGAAGCACCTCATCGGTGACCGCAAGACTGAAACGCGAATCGCCTTCTCGACCAGGCTGATCTTTCCATCCTCTCTCATGACCGTACTGGTCGACGATGATGTCCGCCAGCCGGCGAGCCTGCTCAAGCCAGCCCGCTGTCCGCGTCACTCGGTGGGCGGCCAGGAAGGCGGCCAGGAGGGCGGCCTGGTCCTCGAGCCAGACGTCTGACTCGCCGCGATCGTCATCGATCCGCGGATAGCCGAGTCCAGCGCGGAAACGGTCGGCCGTGAGGCATTCGAGCTGGTTGTCCAACTCCCCGACAGGAACATCACCCCCCCCTTCAGCCGCGTTGAACAGCCAGCGCAGCGTCTCTGCTGGCCAGCTCAGCGTGGACGACTGGATGAGTTCCGGAGAGGGCCGCAGGCTCCTGGCCACACGCAATTGGCGGCGTCCGGCCAGGATGCGCCGCCACAGGGCCTCCGGCTCCTCGAGGCTGTACTGATCCATGGCTTCCGGGTCTATGGCTCGGTACAGAACCTGCCTGGAGCGATCCGGCGTCATGTTGTAGTGCAAGCTGATGGCCTGGACATGCGCGGGATCGAGGTGAGTGAGCATCTCGCGAGAGGTCCAGGTGTAGAAGTGGCTCTCCGATCCCACCGCGTCTACGCCATCCCGAAGCCCTGCCAAACAGAACGCGACGAGGGTGTTCGCCACCTGCAGGAACTCGCCGTCCTCAAAGAGACGTGCCGCCCTGGTATAGAGCGCCGCTAACTGCGCGTTGAGCGGGAGCGGTTTCTCGAAGTGGGGAACGATCCACCGCTCATCCCGGGAGCAGCGGTGGAACCCTTCGGCCAGCTGGTCATTGATGCCACCTCGCATCATCGCGCGGAGTGTCGTCAACACAAACTCGTTGGTCTCCGGCGTCTCGCCCCCTTCGCCGAGCTCCAGGAGGAGCCACAGCAGTTGGGGGTGCGGGTGTTTCGGGATCTCCCGCATCCCTCCATACGTCATGTCCGCCTCGGCGACCAGCGACTGCCACAGCTCTCGAGCCGACGGGTAGGCGGGGGGAACTTCCCGCGTGGCCAGAGCCTCGAGGTCTCGGGCCTCCTCCACGAAGGCGTCGGGATCGCGGGCATAGGCATCGGCCGTGGCACGCGCCAGGGACGCCAGCGAGGGATGCGGATCGCGGCCCTCGGGCCACATGCTGTTGTAGCTCAGGAACGGCAGCCCTTCGTGCGTGAGCAACAGGAGCAGCGGGGGACCACTCGTTCCCCCGATGGCGATCGAAGCCCAGCGCCACCGGGCGGCCAGATCCGGCCGCTGAAACGGGTCGATGCGGACGGGAACGAAGACCTCTTCGAGCAACGCCCGCAACTCCTCGTCCTTCCCAAAGACGAGCGCGAGCCGTTGCGCGCTATTCGTCCAAGTGGGCTCGACGAGGCCCAGCATCGGGGCCCGTCGTCTCTGGGCCTCCTCAAGACCCGCCGCCCAGTCCCGCCACGTAAGCGCGTTCGCAATGTCAGGAAGAGCGGACGTGGGAGCAAGCTGAGCTGCAAGGGGGAGAGTTTGACTCACGTGTATCTCCGACCATTCGCGAATGGCATTCCAACGTCAGGGCCGCCCACCCCAGGGAACGCTCCCTGCGGTGGGCGGCCGGACCAGGACTGTTACCGAAAGTCCTGAGAGTCGTACGGATTCACCTTGTCGGTCTTGATGGCGTCGGCCGTCCAGAAGCCGAGCATCCAAATCGTCTCAGTGGGGTTGTGCCCGGACATCGTTGGGAACAGGCCACCGCCGCCGACGAAGATGTTGGGGATCTGCCACATCTGACCGTAGCGGTTCGTCACCGACATCGACCGGTCCTCGCCCATGCGCAGCCCGCCACAGTCATGGGTCATGGTGGCGGTCGGGCTCGGGTCCTCTTTGCCCCAGCCGCGGCTGTAGGGCCAGGCCGGCCAGGCCGCGACGATCAGCACGACT
>JAHWJF010000080.1:0-7867 GCA_019348515.1 Chloroflexota bacterium
GCAGCAGATCCTCAATCAGGTCAACGCGGCGCTCGAGCGCATGAATAATGGCAACTACGGCGAATGTCAGCGCTGCGGTAACCCTATTGGTGCGGAGCGCCTCGAAGCATTCCCGTACGTCGCCTACTGCATCGAATGCCAATCATCGATAGAACACGAGCAAGCGCTTCGTGCCGGGGCGTAATGACGGGCTCGCGCTAGTCGGGATTGCGACGTTCATTGCCGGGTTCGATCAGTTGACGAAGTTCGCGCTTATCTCGCTGATCGTTCCCGGGCAGAGAAGCTATCGGCTCGATGTTGTCGGCGACCTCGTGGCGGTGGAGTACACCGAGAATCGCGGCGCCGCGTTTGGCTTGTTCGCCGGTCTGGCGCCGCTCCTGGCACTGGCGTCGATAGCGGTTCTCGTCGTGCTATTGCTCTTCTATGCGCGAGAGCGAACGCCACCACGCTGGCACACGATAGCGGTTGGATTGATTGCCGGTGGTGCGATAGGGAATCTTTTTGACCGGCTGAGACTTGGGTACGTGGTCGATTTCGTGTCAGTAGGCCCGTGGCCCAATTTCAATGTCGCCGACGCCGCAATTACTTTCGGTGTCGCCGTGTGGCTTTGGGGTTGGCTGCGCTCGGAGACGGCGTGGAGCGCGACGGGGATCATCGACCAGGAGAGTTGATGGAAGACGGAAAGCTTACGGACTTCGATGAGGAAGACCATGAGTTTTTCCAGTTGCGTCCCGAGAGGGCGGATCTCGGGGCGCGTCTCGATCGATACGTGGCCGACAACCTTCCCGATCTCAGCCGAGGCACGGTACAGGGCTTGATCGAATCGGGCCGTGTGCGTGTGGATGGTTTTCAGCGGAAGCCCAAGTTCCGCATAACACCCGGTGAGGTCGTAACAGTCGAGATACCTCCTCCACAGCTCGACGAGATACTGCCTGACCCGATTCCCCTCGCCATCGTTTACGAAGACTCCGACGTCATTGTCGTCGACAAGCCGGCCGGGATGGTCGTTCACCCTGCGCCCGGGCATTCTCGGGGTACGCTCGCGAACGCCTTGGTCGCCCAGTTTCCCGGGATCTCTGTGGGAGGCACTTTACGGCCAGGTATCGTGCACCGTCTCGACAAGGACACGTCGGGATTGATCGTTGTGGCAAAGACGGATCGGGGTCGGAACGCCCTGGTCACGCAGTGGGAAGAGCGCTCGGTCGAGAAGACGTATCTGACGCTGGTTTCCGGGGCGGTCGAAGACACCGAAGCAACGATCGACGCACCGATTGGACGCGACCCGAAGAACCGACAGCGGATGGCGGTCGTTCGCTCAGGACGGCCGGCGGTGACCCATTTTCGAGCCGTCGAGCGATTCTCGAGCGCCACGTTGCTCGAGGTTTCGATCGAAACCGGACGCACTCACCAAATTCGGGTCCATCTGGCCTTCATCGGACATCCCGTCGTCGGTGACCGCGTCTATGGCCGGGCCCATCCAGCCGATGCTTTGCTCCCGCGCCAGTTCCTCCATGCGAGCGGTCTTGGTTTTCAACTGCCGGATGGCACGGCTGGACGATTCGCCGCGCCTCTGCCGGCGGACCTCGATCACACCTTGAATGAGCTTCGAGCTCAGGGCTCCTTCCGTGACTGAAGCGGGAGCGGGCGACCAAAGTGATATCGATCTGGGTCGAGCCAGGGCTCGTGCCCTCTTTGACGCCGCGCTCACCGCTGTAGATCCGGCGCGCGCGGTCGCGGCGTCTTTGGATTTCCGAGCCGGCTCCATCATCGCCGGCGAAACACCGGTCCCTGTACCACTCGGCGTGCACGTCGTCGCTGTTGGCAAGGCGGCCGTTCCCATGACCCAGGGTGCACTCCAGGTGCTCGATGAGCAGATCCTCTCGGGGGACATCATCACCAAAGAAGGTCACGTCGACGGCCGGTTGCCGGGACAATTGCGCGTTCACGAGGCGGGTCATCCAATACCGGATGAACGTGGGGTTGCGGCAACGAGCCTTGCGCTTGATGCCCTCAGGAATCTCCCTGATCGGATGGTGGTGTTAGCTCTGGTATCCGGAGGAGGGTCTGCACTGTTGGAGGCGCCTATTGCGGGTGTGACCCTGAGCGACCTGGCAAGGACGACAGATCTTCTATTGCGTGCGGGAGCGCCGATTGAGGCACTGAACGCGGTGCGCGCACCGTTGAGCCGTGTCAAAGCGGGAGGACTGCGCGCCGCGGCCCCCGAAACCACGTGGGTGACGCTCATCTTGTCCGATGTGCTCGGCAACGACCCTCGGGTCATCGCCAGCGGCCCCACCGTCGCTGGCCGTAAAGACGCCAAACTTGCCCTCGATATCATCGGCCGGTATGGAATCCAAGATCAGATCCCGGCACCCGTCTTCGCTGCGCTCAACGGCAGTTCAGCCGAGCCGGAGCCGGAGAGGCTACGCGATGATGTCTTGCTTGTCATCGGCGACAATGCTTCCGCGGTCCAAGCGGCGGCAAACGAAGCACGAGCGCTTGGCCTGAACAGCAGTATCGTGTGGAGCGCCGTGCAGGGTGAGGCTGCCGATCTGGGTCGGAACTTTGTGTCGATCGTCGCAGACGCGCCTCAATCCGTCGACGTCATCCTCGGGGGGGGCGAGGCGACGGTCACAGTGCGTGGCGATGGGCGCGGGGGCCGTAACACGGAATTTGCTCTCGCGGCGTCACTCGAACTCGAGCGGCGTCAAATTCGGGATTGGCTGATCGCCAGCCTGGCCACTGATGGCCAAGATGCCATGACCGGGCTTGCGGGCGCGATTGCCGACATGACGACGCCCCAGCGTGCGCGCAGCGCAAGTGTCGACCCGGCCCTCGCGTTGGCGACAAACGACAGCGCCAGAGTGTTTGAGGTGGCCGGAGGTGCTGTCGCCACAGGTCCGACCGGAACGAACGTCAATGACCTGTACCTAGCCGTTCGCGTCGGCGATCGTCGCAGACACGATCGCGGGGAAGGAGACTGACGATGCAAGGAGCACGAGCGCTCGTCCAGGTCCTCGTCGAATCGGGTGTCCGGCATGTGTTCGGTCTCCCCGGTGATACCGGGATGGCGTTCTACGACGCTCTCCGGGACCGGCGAGATGCGATCGATCACATCATGACCCGAGACGAGCGATCTGCATCCTTCATGGCTGACGTCTATGCGCGAGTGAGCGGCAGCATTGGGGTTTGTGAAGGACCGAGCGGTGGTGGCGCGACGTACATCGTTCCCGGTGTCGCAGAGGCGCAAGGTTCGGCGATTCCCCTCCTGTGCCTGACCTCTGATACCCCTGTCGATCAGCATGGTCGGGGTGTGCTCACGGAGCTCGATCAGGAGAGCTTATTCAGGCCGGTTTCCAAGTGGAACACCAGAGTGAACTCGGCGGCGACGATGGCGGAAGCCGTCCGGCGAGCAATCAGAATGGCCACAGCCGGGAGACCGGGAGCCACACACCTTTCTCTGCCGACGGATGCTCTCGAAGGAGATACCCCAGACGCATCGGTGTACGGAGTTCCGGAATTCAGCGTTGCACCGGCCTTACGGGTAGTCCCCGATCAGACGCTCGTGGAACGCGCGGCAGCGGAGTTGGCGGCGGCGACGCGACCGGTGATTGTGGCTGGAGGTGGGGTACTGACGTCGGGTGCCTGGGATGAGCTGACGGCACTGGGAGAGACCCTGAATATTCCGGTAGCGACGTCGATCAACGGGAAAGGCAGCATTGCCGAGACGAGCGAGGTGGCAATTGGGGTCATCGGTGGAAACGGGGGGCGGCCGTACGCTAACGCGTGCCTCGCTGATGCCGATCTCGTGCTCTACGTCGGGTCGCGCACCGACTCGACAACAACCTGTCACTGGACGCTGCCGCCGATCGCGAGTCCACCAGGCGTCATCCAGATTGACGTCGAGCCCTTTGAAGTTGGCAACAACTATCCGCTCATGGTCGGGCTTCTGGGCGATGCAAAGCTAACTCTCGGGGCGATACTCGCGGCAGTGCCGCGTCCGAACGCGGTGGCCGCGCGCAACCAACCGCGAATCTCCTGGCTCAAGGGCGAAACAGCAACCTACTGGGCTGACGTAGAGCGTCAGGCGTCAGAACATTCCCGGCCGATCAAGCCCGCGCAAGTGGTGCGCGCCATGCGTAATGCCCTCGAGGATGACGCAATCATCGTCGCCGATCCGGGGACCCCAACTCCGTTCCTGAGTGCCCAGTACGAGTTGACGCGCCCGGGACGGACCACCGTTATCCCTCGTGCACACGGAGGACTCGGGTACGCAATTCCCGGCGTCGTGGGCGCCTGGTTCGCAAGTGGGGGCCGGCGGGTGGTGGGCATGACTGGGGACGGCAGCTTTGGGATGTCAGTCGGTGAACTGGAGACCATCACCCGGCTCGGACTGCCGATCGTCATCGTTCAGTGCTCCAACGGCACGTTCGGCTGGATCAAAGAGTTACAGCACCTCTATCACGACGACCGCTACTTTGGTGTCGACTTCAATCCCGTGGACTACGCGGCGATCGCGCGCGGATTTGGCTTTCGCGCGGCGCACGTCACCGATCCCGGAGATGTCGAGCGTGCGATGCGCGAAGCGCTGGCGGACGGAGGGCCGTACTTTCTCGACCTCGTTACCGAGTCACCAATCACGGAAACGCCCCCGGTTGCGGCCTGGACAGCCGCTGAATCCGGGCGGCTAATCCATGCCGGGGAACTTCCGTGAGTGATCGGATTCCGATCATTCTCGACGTCGACACGGGAACGGATGATGCATTGGCGCTGGCCTACGCCGTTCGGTCTCCGAGGATCGACCTTGTTGCGGCGACGACGGTGGCCGGCAACGTCAGCGTGGAGAAGACAACGGCAAATACCCTCGCGGTCCTTGACTGGTTAGGCGCCGAAAGCGTTCCAGTTCACCGCGGGGCTAGCCGACCGTTGGTGCAGCCGCATCGAGACGCGATTTATTTTCACGATGAGGGCGGACTCGGGGGGGCGCGACTTCCAGCTTCCCGTCGCTCTGTCGGGGCTGACCGAGGGCCGGCGGCTGTCATTCGGTTGGCATTTCAACGACCGGGTGAGCTGACCCTGGTCATGCTCGGACCCCTGACGAACCTCGCGATCGCGCTAAACGTTGAGCCGCGTCTGGCCGATTGGCTGCGAGCGGTCGTTGTCATGGCGGGGGCCTACACCGTTCCCGGAAACACTACCCCGGCCGCGGAGTTCAACGTTCTTGTCGATCCCGAAGCGGCCCAGCAGGTCTTTGCGGCCCCATTTCGCGATCTGGTTGCCGTGGGGCTCGACGTCACCGAGCGGGTCGCCCTAACGCGCGACGACTGGGATGCCGTGAACCCCGGTTCGTCTCTTCCGCCACCGGCGGCCCTCCTAGCCGAAGTCGGGAAGTTCGCATTTTCCGCACTCTCGCGGGATCAGTTTTCCTTGCACGATCCGCTATCAGTTGCGGTCGCGGCTGACCCAAGCTTGATTCAGACTGAAAACGTGACGATCGAGGTCGAGCCTGTTGAGCCGGAGCGAGGACGGACTCGAATCGTAGGGCCGGGATCCGTTCGGGTCGCAACATCAGTGGATGCGGAGCGGGCCCTGCACGATTTCCGCTCGACGCTGGAACTGCCCACTGCCGGCCGCCGCGGGCTTGAATCGGGCACTGAGTAGGCTCTACCGGGTTTTCAGCGAACGGTTCAATGTGGTATTCAATTTGCTACCGTCAAGTCGCCCCGTCACGGTTTGTTCCGGACGCCGCGCACACGGAGAGTCGACAATGATTGATACCGGATCCCTCATCGAACAGGCACCCATCCAGGATCGTGATCTGCTGCAGCGGATGAGTCTTTACTTTGATGCTGTCGAGCACCGGCTCCGACTCGGTGAGGGCTGGTTGATTTTCAACGCCAGCACACGGCGCTCTGGCAGGATTGCCGGCTTCATTCAGCACCGTCTCACCGAACATCGTCCGCCGGTTTCCTATTTCGTCATGCCGTGGCGGGATTTTGCCCTCAGCGCGTTCGTGACCGAGGTGGGATTGCCGAGCCTCGCTCCAGTAGTCGCTACAGACGCCCGAGCGCGCGCGGAATTTGATCTAGCAGCTCGCGTAACGTCTTCGACGTGGACTCAGATGCTGAGCACGGACCTGTTGGTGGTCATCGGCTGCAAGCCGAGCCAGCGGCATGAAGCGGAGCTGTTGGACCGCACTCTAGAGAATCGCCAGTCACAAAAACTCGCGACGATCCTGATGACGCCCGACATGCCGGGACAACTCGAGGCTGATCTCGAAACAGTCGCACCACATGGGCGCTATTGGGACAGTATTTTTGGCCGAATGTATGAGACGGGGCTCGTCGCCATGTAGCGTCCCAGGGCTGGGCTCATGCGGAACGCTCACAGACCACGTCAGCGATTTCCTCGAGCATTTCCCTCGTTTCCCTATCTGGACTGGCAACGATATGTGATTTCGAACGAGCAGCAAAGTGCTCTGCTTCGCGCATTGCCGCGTCCAATGCGCCCGAACCTCGAATCTCTTCCACGACGCGGCGCAGCTGCGCCGGCTCCCCGACCGCACCGGAGACAACGTCTTCCAGTCGTGTCCAGGCCGCCGAGGATGCGGTCAATCCTGACGCATAAATGATTGTTGGAAGAGTCACGGTCCCTTGAGTCAAGTCATGACCGGCAGGCTTGCCAAGCTGACCGCTGCCTTCTCGAAGATCAAGCACGTCATCCACGATCTGGAATGCCATCCCGACATCCGAGCCGTATTGTCGCAGGGCCTGCACGTGCGACTCCGGCGCATCCCCAATGATGGCGCCCATTTCCGCCGATCCGGCAAATAGGGACGCGGTCTTGCCAAAGATTCGCCGTTCGTACTCGTCTCGAGTTTGATCGAGGCGATGTGCGAAAAACATCTCACGAAGCTGGCCATCGCAGATATCGGCAAGCGTCGACGCAAAAATGCTAACCACCCGGGGACTATTCGTGGCCGCGGCGAGCATGGCTGATTGAGCAAAAAGGAAATCGCCGAGGAGAATCACCGCTCCCGAGGGGAGCACGCTATTCAACGTTGGGCGACCTCGACGCATACCGGCGCGGTCAACGGTGTCGTCGTGCACCAGGGACGCGGTGTGAAGGAGTTCGACACCCGCCGCGGCGGTTACGAGGTTATCCTGATCGTTGGCGTAGGCGCGACCGGCGAGGAGCAGGATTAGTGGCCGAAGCCGCTTACCACCCGCACGGACGAGATCAAGAATGAGATCGGTGACCATCGGAAAGTCGATCTGGGCAGCCTTCTCGAGCCGCTCTTCTACCCGCAGCAGATCTGGTCGCATAGTGGCAAACACGTCGCGCGTCCGGATATCCACTATCGGCCACCCCGGAACGTGCGCACGTTCACCCTAATCCCGATCGGCTCAAAGGCATCCCGAGGGAAGATTATAGTTGGGTCGCGTTTTGGTCAGCCAATACTAGATTGGCGGCTCCAGACCGTGTGCTACACTCGCGCGGCTTGAGCGCAGTGCCGCTGGCTCTGCCAATGTCCAATCCGCGGGCCATCGTCGAACCGCCGGTGGGCGCTTGGCGCAAGGTCGAACGCCCTGCTAAGGCATCTGGATGCAATCGAGGCTTTCGTCAACTCGATTTGGGCGCGCGGCTCCTCGGGCCACTACGGGTTCGCTCCTCACGCTGAGGCGAAGGGTTCCCTCCCACGATGTACGGCCGTGGGGCCGGTTGTCGTGGCCACTAAGCCTGGCGCTTTTTGTGGTTCCCCTCGGGCTTGTGCTGGCATCGCTCATTGCTCCACGGTTTGCCTCTGCTCCAGAGGTCGCCGTCCGCGTGACCGACCGATATACGGGGAACGAGATACCAGGCGCGA
>JAHWJF010000080.1:7967-10031 GCA_019348515.1 Chloroflexota bacterium
GAGGTCGCCGTCCGCGTGACCGACCGATATACGGGGAACGAGATACCAGGCGCGAGGCTCGTCCTTGATGCAGGTGTGCTTAGCACTGGGCTCGATGGGTCGGCCACAGTCGAGTTGCTGAGCGAGACCGCACCGCTCACGATTGAGGCGTCTGGATACGAATCCATCACAACGACCCTCGCGCGCGGCGGCCCGGCCGACTGGCAGGTTGCTCTGCGTCCGACCGTTCTTCGCGGGAGATTAGCCGACGCCGAGACCTCGTCTGGAATAGCGGGAGCGACGGTTGCCGTCGTCGCGCCGGATGGCACGGAACAGATTACTACTACTGACACGGACGGCCGATTTGCGTTTGAGCGGGTACCGGAAGGCGCCACCGTTCGGTTTTCGTCCGTCGACCATGGAGTTGCCGAGGTCCTCGTCGGCGAGAGAACTGAGATTGATCACGAGATGCGACCGTCGTTCGTATCAGGACAGGTGACAGATGCAACCGGCGCACCTCTTGCCGGAGCGCGCGTCGCGGCCACGAACGGCAGCGCGGAGAGTTTTACGGGTCCAGATGGGACATTTCACCTGACCGGCGGGACAGATGTTGGAGAGGTGCTGATTTCCGCTCCCGGATTTGCCGAGCAGACGATCGTCGTGGGCGAGTCGCGCAATATCGCTGCCACACTCGAGGGGGAAATGATCAAGGCGGTTTACGCCAATCTGGGAGTATTGTCCGACCCGGAGCGCTGGAATCGCCTCATCGAGATTGCTGACACGACTGAGATTAACGCGATTGTCATCGACGTAAAGCAAGACACCATCTACTACGACACCCAGGTGCCGTTTTTCCGTGACATCGATGGCATGGTCACCCCGCTGTTCGACCCCGAGGAGCTGCTGGCGGAGCTCGATGCGCGCGGCATCTATTCGATCGCGCGGATGGTGGTATTCAAAGACCCGGTCGTGGCGGAAGGTCGCCCTGACTTGGCGGTCCGTGACGAAGTGACCGGCGGACTCTGGCGCGACATGAACGGGGCGCCTTGGGTCAACGCGTTCCATCATGAACTCTGGACCGCGAACGCGGACTTGGGCGCAGAGTTAGCTCGGCTCGGATTCGATGAAGTTCAGTACGACTACATCAGATTCCCGTCCGACGGCGATTTGCGAACCGCTGACTTTGGTGATGACTACTCAGAGGCCAGCCGGCGCGCCGCCATTACCGGAGCGGTAGCGTTGGGTGGTGAGCGGGTAAGAGAGGCCGGAGCCGTTTTTGCGATCGACTTGTTTCCGATCATCGCTCTCCTTGGGGACGACCAGGGGATTGGCCAAACCCTGCAGGACTTGACCCCCTTAGCCGACTACGTTTGTCTGATGGTCTATCCCTCGCACTATGAGCTTGGCAACATCCCCGTTGATGGTCATCCCAACGATTTCCCGGCCGAGACCGTCAGGTACACCTTGGAGCGCTCTCAGGAATGGGTGCCCGGAACCATGAAGAAGATGCGACCGTGGCTGCAAGACTTCACCTATCCGCTCGAAGGCTATTCTGTATACGGCCCCGCTGAGGTTCGTGCCCAGATCGACGCCGCGGAGGAGATGGGTGTAAGTGGCTGGCTGCTGTGGAACGCGGCCGGCGAATTCGAGGTCTCTGCCCTGGCACCCGAGTGACTGACGTTTTCAGCCGATTGGCGCGGTGGGTTGGTGTCGGCGCAGCGAGTACGACGGAATCACGAAGACCGATGGAAGAGGCCTCCACCGAACTTCCGGCCTCTGTTGGCATCCATGAAACGGGGCGCGCTCGGTACCTTCTCAACGTTCTGCGAGCACTGCGACCGGCGCAATGGCTGAAGAATGGTCTCGTCTTTGCGGGACTCGTATTCGGTGGACGACTTCTCGATCAGGCGGCGGTGCTTAGCGCAATCCTCACGGCTGTCCTGTTCTGCCTCTTGAGCAGCGGCTTCTACCTCATCAACGATGTGAGAGATTTGGACGCCGATCGACTTCATCCGGTCAAAAGACTGCGACCGATTGCCGCCGGAGAGCTATCACCGCAAATAGCTAGTGGTTTAGGGGTGCTCC
>JAHWJF010000081.1:0-3257 GCA_019348515.1 Chloroflexota bacterium
CCGCCGGTTCGGGTCTACAATCGCCGCAGTCGATTCAAACATTGAGGAGCGAGGGACAGACTGCATGGAGCCCGAGAAAATGCGGCGGCACGAGTCGGTCGACCATATCAATCCGACCGACGCCGGATTGATGGATCCAACCCACGAAGAAGTGCCGGGCACAGGAATCATGGGCGATGAAACCATTGTCCACGATCTGGACGACGGAAAGCCGCCGGGCATCTATCCTGACCCGCCGGCGCACACAGGCGGCCTCGCCCACCCCGGTCCCACGCCGGCCGCGGTCGAAGACGAGATCGAGCGGTCGTCTAATCGTCGTTAGTCTCCGCCGAACCGGGTCAAACGCGACGTCAGGAGGGCACGTGAAGATCACTCGCGCGACAACGTATGTCGTCGGGAATCCCTGGAAAAACTGGCTCTTTGTCAGGCTCGACACCGACCAGCCAGGACTCTACGGCGTCGGTGAGGGCACGCTGAACGCATTCGCGCGCACCGTGGAGATGGCGATCCACGAGATGGCTCCCCGCTACGAGGGGATGGATCCGTTCCAGGTCGAAACCATCTATCAGCGGATGACCCGCGACCTCTATTCCGACGGCGGGCAGATTCAAAGCAACGCAGTCGCCGCCATCGAGGAGGCATGCTGGGACATCATCGGCAAGGTGACCGGGAGACCAGTCTACGATCTCCTTGGCGGCCGCTATCACGCCGATCTTCCCGCCTATGCCAATGGGTGGTATGCCGGCCCACGCACTGCAGAGAGCTTCGCCGAGCTCGCTGCGGAGGTCGTCGCCCGCGGTTACAAGGCACTCAAGTTCGATCCGTTCGGGTCCGCCTGGCGAACGATGACTCCGCAGGACCGTCAGCTTTCAATCGACATCGTCCGCGCCGTGCGGGAGACGGTTGGCCCTGAGGTGCAGATCATGATCGAGGGACACCGCCGTTTCAGTGTTTCAGAGGCTATCTGGGTCGGCGAGCGTATAGCGGAGTTCGATCCGACGTGGTTCGAAGAGCCGACCGATCACACCAAGATCGACGCCACCGCCGAAGTCGCGCGCCGCCTCGAAATCCCTGTTTCTGCCGGGGAGAGCTTCCACACCACTCACCAGTTCGCCGAGTTGCTGAAATACAACAGCGTCCACATCCTGCAACCCGATCCTTCGACGATGGGTGGCATCTTCCGCACCCGGATGGTCTGCGCGATGGCCGACGCAAACTATGCCGTCGTTGCCCCCCACCAGGCGCAGGGGCCAATCGCCACCGCGGTTTGCGTCCAGATCGGCGCCTGCACACCGAACCTCCTCGTCCAGGAACTCTTCGACGAATTCAACGTCGATTGGGAACGGGAGATCGTCACCCCGCATGTGAATGTCATCGACGGTCGCATCCAGATCCCTGATGCCCCAGGGCTCGGCATCGACGTCAATTGGGCCGAGGCGGAAAAACACCCGTATCAGGTCTCGAACTTCTTACCGCTCTTTGCGCCGGGCTGGGAGCGCCGCGAGGGCGCGCGTCCGGATATCGACGCCACTGACGAAACGGGCTAACGAACGATGGACACCAAAGAGATGCTTCACGGTTGCATCCCGATCCTGGTTACCCCGTTTTTCGACGACGGCTCACTCGATCTCGAGAGTCTGGAACGCGAGATCGACTGGGTGCTCGCCGAAGGCGCCAGTGGAGTTGCCTGTGTGGCGATTGCCAGCGAGGGATACAAGCTCACCGAGGCCGAGCGCGATGCGGTGATCGACGCCACCGTCAGAGGCGTGGACGGCCGGGCGCCCGTGGTTGCCTCCGCAGACGGCCCCGGCGAGGAACCAGCCATCGACCGCGCGCATCGCGCCGCTGCGCTCGGGGCTGACGCGCTGATGGTGCTACCGTCGTACTTCGTCAAACCGGGTCCCGACGCCCTTGTCTCCTACTACGGGCGGATCGCCGAGGCGGCCGGCGTCCCGATCATGTTGCAGGACGCGCCGCAGCTGACTGGTGTGCCGATGTCGCCGGGCCTCTGGGCGCGGATGGCCGAAACGACTCCTGGGCTTCGATACATCAAAGCGGAGGGTACGCCGCAAGGCCCCACGATCTCGGAAACGATTCGCCTCTGCGGCGAGCAAGTCGCCGTGTTCTGTGGGTGGGGTGGCTTGAGCCTGCTCGATGCACTGGAACGCGGTGCGGTCGGCAACATGCCCGCGCCGAACTTCACCAGGTTCTATGCGGACGTGCAACGGCTCTGGGAAGCCGGTGACCAGGCGGGGGCAGCGGATCTCTTCGAGCGAGGAGTGCCGTTCGCGATGTGGACGATGCAGTCGATCGACCACTCCGTGACCGCCGCCAAAGAGGAATTGCGGCGACGGGGGATCATCGTCTCGGCACGGCTCCGACAACCGGCGCTGATCCTCGACGATATTGCCCGGGGACAGCTCACTCGATACCTCGACCGGAAGATCGCCGCCGGGTGGTGATACCGATCGGACCGCGCGCGCGTATATGCCGCTAGAAGACTCGTTCGCCTTGCTGATCTCTAGAACGTGGAGCCTCAAGATGCTCTATCGATCAAAGACCGTCGTCACGCGGCGATCCATTCTCGCCGGGATCGCCCTCCTGAGCGCGGCGGCCACCCAACGTCGATTCATCTCTCGGGCTCAGGACGACGCCCCAGCAACCGTCGCTTCCCCAACCGCTGGCATCGGCAGTATCCAGCCAACCGGGGTTGGGGACGTACCCAGCACCGGAGCCAGCCGCGCTGGTCCAGCGAATATGGTCCAGGAACGGATCATCGTCGAACAAATTGCTCCCGTCGGCTTGTCCGTCGAGGCGGCGGGGATCGACGCCGGTATCGAAGCGCTGCGGGTAGTCGACGGGGTGATGCAGGATCCAACTGGCCCCTGGGTTGTCGCCTGGTACGAAAATCTCGGCGCGATTGGACGCGCCGGCAACATCGTCATGGCCGGTCACATCGACTATTGGAACGTTGGTCCAGCCGTCTTTTACAACCTCTCGACGCTGGAGCCGGGTGATGAGGTCTTCCTCTCCGGCGATGACGGCAAGACCTACCCCTTCGCCGTGGAGTGGGTCCGCCAATACGACTCGGCCTCCATGCCCCTTGAAGACGTGGTCGGCCCAACCGAGGGGCAAAGTGTGACCCTGATCACCTGCGGCGGCGCATTCGACTACGCGAGCGGTCTCTACTTGCAGCGAACAGTGGTACGCGCCAATCGCAGCGGGCCCGGAGAGCCAATACAGGTGTAACGACCGGG
>JAHWJF010000081.1:3357-10019 GCA_019348515.1 Chloroflexota bacterium
TCGGCTAGCCATGGAGAAGCAGCCTGTCTCAAGGGTGACCGCCAATGAACCGGGTACGCCGACCGTGACATTGACACCCTAAAGGGGCATCGGTAGACTCCGGCCCAACAATCAATTCCAACGGAATCAGCCAAGTGGCCCCGGTCGCTCAGCGCCAGCAGGAGGTAGAGACGATGATGACGACACCTTCGAAGTTTCGCATCTGGGCGATGTCCCTTGTGGCATTGCTCACTGTCGGCATGGCGTTCACCAGCTGGAGTGGGCAGGCATCCGGCGCCTCACAGCTCCCCGAGAATTATCCGGACCAACCGATCGAGTTTGTCGTCCAGTACGCTCCAGGCGGCGGTTCTGACAACTTTGCCCGCATGATCACGTCTGTTCTGGCTCAGGAAGGTCTGTCTGACGCCACGTTCAACGTCGTCAACCGTGAGGGAGGCAGCGGCTCAATCGGTCAGGCGTACGTCGCCGGCAAGGCAGGCGATAACTACACGCTGATGACGATGACCTCGGCCCTTGTCACGGGGCCAATCGTGCTCGACCTCGAGCATAACTACGAGGACTTCACCCCGATCGCCCGTCTTGCCGCGGATCAACTACTGATCGTCGTGCCGGCGGATTCAGAATTTCAGACCATCGAGGACCTGATCGAGGCCGCCCAAGCGGAGCCAGACGTAGTGAGTTGGGGAGGCACCGGCCTCGGTGGCGAAGACAGCCTGCTCCTCGGGCAGCTTGAACAGGCCAGCGGCGCCAACCTGAACTACATCAGTTTCGAGAGTGGCGGTGAGGTGCAGGTCGCTCTGCTTGGTGGACACGTCGACGTCGCGTCGTCAAACCCGAATGAGATCATCGGTCAGCTAGAAGCCGGTGAGCTGCGGCCGTTGGCCGTCGCGGGCGACGCGCGCCTGACCGCGCTACCCGACGTACCAACCTTGCAAGAGAAAGAGTTCGACGTTCTTTACCAGCAGGCTCGTGGCGTGGTCGGCCCTCCCGGCATGGATCCAGAAGTCGCACAATACTGGGCCGACTTGCTCAAAGAGATGACCGAGACCGAGCGCTGGCAGACCGAATACCTCGAGAAGAACATGCTGCTGGACGCCTACCTGGGACCTGAGGAGTTCGCTGAGTGGATGGCTGAGGAGACGGAGGCGACCGAGGCACTCGTCGAGGAGATGGGATTGAACGAAACCTCATAGAGCCGGTGTCCCCGAGCCGGGCATTTGCTCCCGGCTCGGGTGACTCTTCGCAACTGCTCGCCGCACCAACTGGTTCATCTTGCCCCGATAACTGGCACCGCCGTCGCACGCGAGCAAATCGGGGTAGACGTGACTGATCAGGCTCTGGTCCAATTGGCGTCCGACCCGCTTATTTCCAACTCGCGCATCATCTAGCGAGCAGCCGCCGTGGAGGGCCTATCGTGCGTGTTGCGGAAACGATTGGCGCTCTCTGCGTCACGCTGCTCGGCATAACCACGATCGCTCTCGCCCGTCAACTCCCCTATGAAGCGGAGTACGGCCCGGGTCCCGGCTTTCTTCCCCTCTGGCTCGGTGTGACTCTCGTCGTTCTCTCAGTGTTTCTCGTCCGGAATGCCTTGCAGGAGCGCGCCTCTGTCGCACCCGCTGATGCCGAAGCAGACCACTCGCAGGGCTTTTGGCAGTTCGCCCCGGGCGCGTTCGCACCGTGGCTGATCTTCTTTGTCAGCACGCTCGCGGTTTCGCTGTTGTTGGAACGCCTTGGCTTCGCACTATCGATCGGCCTGTTCATGCTGGTCACCATGCGCTGGGTCGCCCGGCAGAGTTGGTTGCCGACGATCATCTTGGCGCTCGCTACGCCTATCCTGCTCTATCTCGCTTTCGTCCGTATCCTGATGGTTCCACTCCCGCTCGCGCCACCTGGATTCTGACCCTCGTCGCCGACCGCTCGCCAGTGAGTGCTGGCCGTCGGTTGCCCTGCGCAGGAGACTGTGACACCGCATGGATCTGCTCCAAAATCTCGCCAATGGGTTCAGCGTGGCGCTCACGCCCACCAACATCTTTTTCGCTTTCGTCGGCGTGCTCGCGGGACAAATCATCGGCGTGCTGCCGGGCATTGGATCAGTTGTCGGAATCTCGCTCCTGCTTCCCCTGACGTTCGGCATGGATCCCACCAGCGCCATCATCATGCTGGCCGGCATCTACTATGGCTCCCAATATGGCGGCACGATTACCTCCGTTCTCATCAACATGCCGGGGGAAGCGGCCACGGTCGCCACCACCCTCGATGGGTACCAGATGGCACGGCAGGGCCGGGCCGCGAAAGCGCTCGGCATCGCCACCATCGGCTCGTTCATCGCCGGAACCTTCGGCGTGGTCGTGGTCACGCTGCTCAGCCCGACGTTGGCGGAGTTCGCCTTGCGATTCGGACCACCCGAGTACTTTGCGTTGATCCTGCTCGGATTCACGGCGATTGGCGCCGTCGCTGGTTCCTCGCTTGTCAAAGGATTGACCTCCGTCACTGTCGGGCTCTTGATTTCGACGATCGGACTGGACATCATGTCCGGCCGGCCCCGCTTCACATTCGGCGAGGACTGGCTCCTGAGCGGGTTCAGCTTCATCGTGGTGGCGATCGGCGTCTTCGGCATCGGCGAGGCCTTGGACGGCATGATGACCCCGGCCGGGCACCCGATCATTCGGACGTCACTGAGTTGGAGGGAGTCCCTACCCTCCGCGGCGGAGTGGATCCGCTCGCGCGGGGCGATCGTCCGGGGAGGTCTCGTTGGAACTCTGGTAGGAGTCCTGCCCGGCGCCGGCTCGACGTTGGCCTCCTTCATGGCCTACAGCGTCGAGCGCAACGCGTCCAAGCACCCCGAAGAGTTTGGCAAAGGCGCCATCGAAGGTGTGGCGGCGCCGGAATCCGCCAACAACGCGGCATCAGCCTCGGCCATGATCCCCCTCCTTACGCTTGGTGTTCCCGGTTCCGGCACGACCGCCGTCCTGCTCGGCGGGTTCCTGCTGTGGGGTCTGCGTCCGGGGCCGCTTCTGTTCACCCAACATCCGGAATTCGCCTGGGGCTTGATCGCCAGTATGTATATCGGCAACGTCATGCTCGTCGTTCTCAATATCTTCGCTAACCCGATTTTCGCTGCCATGCTCTGGATCCCGTATGCGATCCAGGTGGCGTTCGTCGTGCTCTTTGCCGTCGTCGGGGCCTACTCGCTGAGCAACAATCCGTTTGACGTCGTCGTCATGATCGCCTTCGGTGTGCTCGGCTTCGCGATGAAACGGCTCGACTACTCGGCCGCGGGTCTCATCCTCGGACTCGTGCTCGGGCCACTGGCCGAGAAATCCCTCCGTCAGTCACTGACGCTATCTCGCGGAGATTGGTCGATCTTTTTCGAGCGTCCGGTCTCGGCGGTTCTGATGGTCCTGGCGATCGCCGTGCTGCTTTGGCCGCTCGTCCGGAAGGCGCTCATCCGACGCGCCGGCCTTCCTGGCGCAGGCGATGACGTGCAGTACACGGGGGGAGAAGAATAGAGTGAGGCTACGTTAGGCTGATCCCTACCGACCCGTCCACGTGTACTTTTGCTTCTCAACGAAGGCTTTAACGGCGCCGCGAAAATCGTCGCTCATGTAGCAGGAGAGGATCAGGTCCTCCCCTTCCTGACTATCCAGGGCACGTGCCGAGAGGATGCGCCGAATAGACTCTTTCGTCGCCGCCAGGGTCAGCGGGGCGAGCGTTGTCAGGCGATCGGCGACCTCGCGCACCCGGGTCTCGAGCTGTTCTGCCGGGACGATCTCGGTCATCACCCCGAGGCTGAGCGCCTCGTCGGCGTTCAGCAGCTTGGCCAGCATGATCAGTTCCTTGGCCTTGGCGGGGCCCACAAAGTCAACGAGCCGGGCATAGCCCGCCAGCGACAGGCAATTGCCGATCGTGCGGGCGATGGGAATCCCGAAGCGGAGGTTCGGATCGGCGTAGCGGAAATCGCAAGCCAGCGCAATGCTGGCCCCGCCGCCGACACACACGCCATGGATCATCGCGATCGTCGGTTTCCGTACCCGCTCCAGGCGACCGGTGACTTCCCCCGTCCGTCGTTCATAGTCAATCGCGTCCTGGGGATTGGAAAACGCCTGAAACTGGCTGATATCCGTTCCGGAGACGAATGCCCGGTCGCCGGTCCCCTTCAAGATGGCAACGCGGATGTCATCACGCTGATCCAGCTCGTCGCAGTAGGCAACCAACCGGTCATACAGGTTCCAGGTCATCGCGTTCATCGCCTCCGGGCGATTGAACGTGATCGTCGCGACCTGTCCCTCGACCTCGAACAGAATCTCCTGGCTCGGATCCACCGTCACCCTCACTCTCCTCTGTCCGCCTTTAACCCATTCCTCTTCTCCGGACTCGACGGGAGATGAGGCCGGGGGTGGTGATTCAGTCTCTCAGACAACTCCCTGCGCCCGCAGTTCGGCAATATCACTTTCCGTGTAGTCGAGAGAGAGCAGGATCTCATCCGTGTGCTGACCGAGCAGCGGCGGCGCGGACCGCATTTCGGCCGGCGTAGCTGAGAACTTGGCGGGATTCCCAGTCATGCTGACCGAGCCGGCTGTCGGATGATCGAGTGTTACCACCATTTCTCGGTCTAGAACGTGTGGGTCGGTGAGCGCCTGCGCCACGGTGTTGATCGGTCCCGCCGGGATGCCAGCCTCCTCCAACACGCGCATCCACTCGGATGTCGTTCTCCCTCGTATGATCTCCGCAACGACGGCGATCACGGCATCCCTGTTCACCACACGCTCGGCGCTCGTTGCATAACCCGGCTGCGTACGGAGATCAGGTCGATCCACGGTCTCACAGAACTGGCGCCAAAGCCGGTCGTTGCCAACCGCGAGCATGAGATAGCCATCAGCCGTCGCGAACGGCTGATAGGGAACAATACTGGGATGTGCGGATCCGTAGCGGGCTGGATTCTCCGCGGTGGCGAAGTAGTTGCCAGCAGCGTACGTGAGCCAGGACATCTGCGCGTCCAACAGCGAGATGTCGATGAACTGGCCCTCGTCGGTTCGCTCCCGGGCGAGCAGGGCGGTAACGATCGACAGCGCGGCCCACATACCGGCTCCGATGTCGGCGATCGACATGCCGTGCTTCATCGGGGGTCCGTTCGGATCGCCGGTGATCGACATCATCCCGCTCATGGCCTGTGCGAGCGCATCGTAGCCCGGACGATCGCGGTATGGCCCTTCCTGACCAAAGCCGGAGATGGAACAATAGACAATCCGGGGGTTTTCCTCGCGCAGTCGCTCGTAGCCGACCCCGATGCGATCCGCTGTACCCGGCCGGAAGTTCTCAATGACGACGTCCGAAACCCGGGCGAGGGCGTAAACGATCTCGCGCCCCCGTGCCTGCCCGAGATCGATGGTGATGCTCTGCTTGTTCCGGTTGATGCTCAGGTAGTAGGCGCTCTCACCGTCGACGAACGGCGGCCCCCACGCTCTCGTATCGTCGCCTGTGCCTGGGCGTTCGACCTTGATGACCTCAGCGCCGAAATCGGCCAGTACCATGGTGCAGTACGGACCGCTCAGTATCCGCGAAAGATCCAGCACCCGAAAGCCGTCCAGCGCTCCGGCCAAGCGTCCGCCCTCCCAGCAGGGTTACGATCCCGGCACGAGCATAGTCGCCGAACCAGTATCGGCTGGGGCGTCACGAGCAACGGTAACTCGCGCCTAGTTGGCCGCCCAGCGACGGCACCATAGGGAAGGGCAGGGTGATTGTCAAACGCATCCCCCGCCGAGATGATGCGCGGTGAGCGCCGCCAAACATAGAGATGGAGGTTGTAGGAATGCCCATTCGTTTCCTCGGAGATCGCCGTCCCCAGATCGATGACACGGCCTATGTCGCCGAGGGCGCCCAGATCATCGGCAACGTCGTCCTCGGATCGAGATCGAGTGTCTGGTTCAACGCCGTCCTCCGCGGTGACACCGAGCAGATCTCAATCGGGTCGGGCTCCAATGTCCAGGACGGGGCGATTCTCCATGCTGACCCTGGATTCCCTTGTACCGTCGGAACAGGTGTCGTCACCGGCCACGGCGCAATCCTCCACGGCTGTCAGATTGGCGACAACTGCCTGATCGGGATGGGGGCGGTCATTCTCAACGGCGCCAGGATCTCACCAGGCTCCATCGTCGCTGCCGGGTCAATCGTCCCGGAGGGCAAAGACTTCCCCCCCCGCTCGCTGATCATGGGCGTGCCGGCCAAGGTCGCACGGGAGACAACGCCGGAGGATCTCGAGCACATCGCCGCCGGTGCCAGGCACTACCAGGAGCGTGCGGACATGTACCGAGCCGAACTCGGCGAGGACTCGTCCACCAACCGTTGATCGGAACGAAATGCGAGCCGTGGCTTAGACGATCCCCTGCTCCCGCATGCGGCAAAGATCTTCGTCGTTCATACCAATCTCGCGCAGGATCTCGTCGGTGTGCTCGCCGAGTTCCGGGGGAATCCGATGCACATCACCCGGAGTCTCGCTGAATTTGACCGGTAGTCCGAGCAGAGAGACCCTCCCCAGCACCGGGTGCGGGCGTTCGACCACCATCTCGCGGTGCCGTGTCTGCGGGTGGTCCAATGCGCCGTCCATCGCGTAGACCGGTCCAGCGGGAATGCCAGCTTCGTTGAGGAACTGTTCCCATTCATCG
>JAHWJF010000476.1 GCA_019348515.1 Chloroflexota bacterium
GGACTTGACCGCCTCGTAGTACGGCAAACCCACTGGTAGCACGTCACAAGGCGCTCGCCCTAGCACCTCGTGGGCAAGACCGACCCATCCTGCGCCTTATGGCCCCGCGCCGGTGTCCTCAAGGACGGTGCAGTGGCCTGCCATGTGGTGCTGGGCGGCGAAGCACCTCTCCCTCGACGTCCAGCTATCCCGAGACACGATTCGCGATATTTCGGGCGACCGGTCAATCAGTTGCCCTCGACTTCCTCGGTTGGCGCAGTCTGGGTCGCTGGAGGCGTCGCTTCGGCATCCTTTCGGACCAGATTCGCCGATGACGTTGCCTGAAGCGCATCGACGACGGACGTGCGCTCGGCATCGTCCTGCCGGGCCCGCTCGGCGTCCCTTGACGTTCCTTCGGCACAGCCGGTGAGCACGACCGCGATCATGCCGGCAACGAGTGCATACCGCGCGTTCATGCGTCGGGGGGGAACACGGGACAGGGATCTACTCCGTCCGGGGCGATGGTTTGCAATAGGTACCGAAAGCATCCTGATATTCTTCCGCCACTTCAAGCCCGGTCTTGTGAACGTAGATGCGCGTAGTCTGCGGCGAAGCGTGACCCAGAATCGTCTGCACCGTGGATTCCCGAACCCGGCGTCTCACCAGCTCCGTGGCGAGTCCGTGCCGGAACGAGTGCGGCGTCACATCGCTCTCGATACCAATCTCCTTGCAGAGTTCGGCAACGACGTGCTCGACCGTCCGGGAGCTGATCGCCGTTCCCGGCTGTCCTACCTTGTCACGACCGCTAAAGGCGGGAAACGCTCCAGAGCCACGTACAGTGTCGCCGCGCGCGCTCCAATACGCCACCAGCGCATCAGCGGTCTCTGCGTCGAAGTGCACTGTCCGGCTCTTGCCACCCTTGGCCCGGTAGATCCCCGCCGTACCGCGATCGAGATCGACGTCCCGGCGCCGCAGCGCGCACAGCTCGGAGACCCGGACCCCGGTCCGGAACATGAAGCGGATCATCGCGCGTACTTTGAGGCGTCGCAGTTCCAGGTGTGGCTTGTCCATCCTGGGTCCGGAGTTCACCCGGTCGACGATTCGCTCCAGGTCGGTGAGCTTGACGTCCGGTGGCGGTGGCGTGAAGCGCGGCATCATCGCCGCGATGCGCACCCGCAAACGATCCGTTGCCAGGTCAGGATGTAGATCGTACGCGGAAAGGTACGCGCACAGTTTCCGCACCGCGGACAGGTTGTTCTGTGCGGTGCGCATTTGTGAGACCTCTTCCGGTGTGCGAATGTCCGAGGGAACCAGGATCGCCGCAAACGAGGTCACATGCTCGCTCTGCAGCGCGGTTACCGGTACCTCGGAGGCGTCGATGCCCTCATGGACGAGGAGATGATTGAGAAACTTTTTGATCCCCTGCCGGTACGTCCGCTTGGAGCGGGGAGCAAGGCGCAGGTCACCGAAGAACATCTCGACGGCCGCCTCAAGGGTGATGGCCGGTTCCTCCTCCTCCGCCTTGGAAGCAGGGTCGGCAACCGGCGGACCTGATGGCGATCCCGAACCCGAGGACTCCAGCGCTTCGCTTGTCTCTTCCGTCTCTTCGCGGATAGTACGTTTTACGCTCATGGCAGCGATCCCTTCTGTACGTACAGACTATACGACAGGGAGGATGCTGCTGGCGTGACAGGATGTGGGCGAAGTGAACCTGTCGGTCAGTTGCGGTCAGTTGCAGTCCGTAGCCGCCGGCAGCGCATGGCGTTTCGCGAGCGCGGGTAGCGAGCGGCTGAACTCCCCGTTGGACACGACGCGGGCGGCACCAGCCGCCTTTGCCGCCCGAAACCCTTCAACGTCGGTGTGGGGACCGAATGCCACCACCGGAATGCCGGTTGCCAACGCTTGCTGAAGTTTCGTCCAGTCCACGGGCGTGTTGAAATCGACCAGGCCCAGCACAGTGGGAGCGGCGTTATCGATCAGCAGGTTCGTGAAGGCTTCCCCGTCCTTGACGATCGCCACGACGTAGCCAAGCTGCCGAAGCGACGCTCTGATGCGCATGCCGAAGAACAGGTCAGGGCTTAGCACAGCGACCCTTCCAGAGCCCCGCCATTGATCCTCGCTGTCATCGGCCCCGTTGCCTGCGGAGGAGCTCGTCATTGCTCGAAAGTCCTTGGCCAAACGAAGTTCGGCCATGCGCGGTCGGCGCGATGCCGGGGATTCACGTGACGGCAAGTGCCGCCGGGGCGGTGATTGCGCTCAACGCCACTGGGTCGGGATCGGTATCGAACGGCGGGAGCGACACAACGAACGCATCCTCGACAGCGGCGCATTGCCGGATCTCCTCCACCGCCTCTTCCGGGATCGCTTCATCGACGTTCGTGACCATCAACGCTTCGCCCCTGGGAGCGTGCCGGCCAACCTGCATGCCCGCGATATTCACCCCATGCCGGCCCAGGATCATTCCCAACGTTCCTATCACGCCCGGCTGGTCGTGGTGGTGAGTGATCAGGACATGACCGGCGAGCGGGCGCTCCAGGGAGAACCGGTCAACCGCGACGATCCCGGCGAAGACCCGATCCCAGGTCACCGTAACCGTATGGGTTGTCTGGCCCCGCGTCTCGAACACGAACTGCGGCAGGTGATGCTCGTCCCGGTCAATGATGGGGTTAGCCACGAACACTCCCAGGTCTTCGGCAATCACCCGGGCATTGACCGGCGTTACTCGCCGGCAGATCCAACGTTGGAATGCCTGGCTCAGGGCAGCGTTCAGAACATGCTCGGCGACATCGCGCGACACCAATCCATGCACGGAGAGACGAATCTGGCTTGGGAGATCCGGGTCCAGCACGGAAAGCAAATGCCCGGCGGCTCCCGCGACAGTTGCGAGCCGGCGCAGCTCCGGCGCCTTGAGGCTTGCGGGCGGCAAGTTGACGGCGTTCGGGACCGCTTCGCCACGCAGGGCGG
>JAHWJF010000477.1 GCA_019348515.1 Chloroflexota bacterium
CGGTTCCCGAGACCGCGCTTGATTCTGTCGGCGGACCGAGGCGCGAAATTCGAGCGTTTCACGTGAAACCCGGCACCGAGGCGCTGGCCTTGGACGTTTGGGCTGGCCGATACTTTGCGCGGGGTTTATGGATTCATTGAGAAGAGAAACAGCGAGCGGGAGGCATGGGTGTCGGTCGAAATGCTGGAGCAGGTACGAGAGCGCATTCTGCCGATGTTGCGGCTTGTCGCTGAGGAGTACCGGCCGCGAGTCCCCGAGGGGTACCCAATCATCGTCGACTCAGTGCCGAACGGCGTCGTGGGGTTGGAGATCGACCCGAATTACGCCATGTACGTCACGACTGATGGTACCGAGTTGTTTGCCGATTTCTATGTGCGTTCATCACGGATTGATGCGCGATCATCGGCGAGCCGAGAGAAGTTCGCTGGCGCGCCGCTCTATGACCGTCGCCCGTTCTCGCCGTATACCACCGACCTTCAGCTAAGGAACATGATCGCCGAGCTGATGGCCCATCATAATTACCAACCGGGTCTGATCCACATTAGCGATTCTTAGACCGCCATCCCTGAGTCGCGTCATTCCACATCGCGGCGACAATTCTTGTTGCTGACCGCGTCTTGTCAGTGTGATGAGATTGCCTCTGCAGCGTGCACTTGCCGTTCGCGAGGATGACACTGCCTCGGCACGTCGCTGTTGTTCGCCTATCGAGAGGATGAAGCCGGGACTCTGAACCAAGAGTCCCGGCTCTCACATATCACGGCTGGTTTCACGTGAAACGTCCTGACTCTACTCCAGGACCCACCGATCGCTGTCCCGCTGCCACGTAGGCAGACTGCGGTCCCCGAAAAAGAGCGCCACCTCGCGCTCCGCACTCTCCGGCGCGTCAGAACCGTGGATCAAATTGCGGCCGGTCATCAGGCCAAGATCACCCCGAATCGTTCCCGGCGCAGCGTCGACCGGATTAGTCTTGCCCATCGTCGAACGCGTCACGGAAACCGCATTTGGTCCCTCGAGCACCATCAGCACCACCGGACCCGACGTGATGTAATCGATCAGCCCGGCGTAGAACGGCTTACCCTCGTGCTCGCCGTAGTGACGAGCCGCGACCTCGCGATCGATCGTCCGCATATCGAGGCCGATGATTTTCAAGCCCCTATTCTCGAGCCTCCGGATGATCTCGCCGCTCAGACCGCGCTGCACCGCGTCGGGCTTGAGAATGACCAATGTCCGTTCTACCGCCACCGTTCACATCCCTCTCGCGTGATTTGCCTGTCCCACATTCAACTGCCGCACTTGAATCACGGCATCCAGGCGATCCCAAGCATACGCCCGGGAAGCCGGAGGTCAACAATCAGCCTGTCACTCGACGCGCTCCACCGGCTCACTGCCTCCGCGGTCCGATTCATCCCTTCCATTCGCCGCCACGTTCGCCGGTCGCCGTTTCTTCGGCCGGTAGCGAACTTGCTCCAGCGACCAGAGCGTCACCACCACCGCGATGATCAGCGGGATCACGATCACCGCCAACGTCAAGATCCATTCTCGGGTCTGCACTCGTCAACTCCCAGCCCTGATGATGGCAGCCTCGAAGCCTTGCAGGGCGTTCTTACTCATCCCGGTTCGTCGCTCGTTGCACCGGGTAACGCGAACCGTTCTCCAGCGGCCGACGCCCAAGCCCCCGCTACCCCACCGCCCCTTTCTCAACCGACATGCTATAAGAAATCGATGCGGATCGGTCTGATCGGCGTACCGTTCAACTCAGCGGGACTTCCCGCCGGTGAAGCTCGCGCTCCGGCAGCCCTGCGCGCTACTGGTTTGGTCGATGCGCTGCAGCGCGTCGCCGACATCCACGACTACGGAGACGTCGCGCTGCCTGAGCCAAGCCCGGAGCGAGACCCGATTACGGGAATTATCGCGCCGGCCAACCTAGCAGCGATGGTCGGCGCGGTTCGCGCTCTCGTTACTCAGGCGATCGGCCATGGTGACATTCCACTCGTCATCGGCGGTGATTGTCCCCTTCTGCTCGGATGCCTGGCTGCAGCGCGAGATGCCTACGGACGAGTCGGGCTTTTGTTCGTCGATGGGCACGAGGATTCCTGGCCACCTCACCTGTCAACCACCGGCGAGGCCGCCGACATGGAGCTCGGGTTTGCGCTTGGACTCACCGCCGCAACCGGCGTCGAAGACCTGGAGGCACTTCTCCCGCTCGTCCGCCCTAGTGACGCGGTTGTGCTCGGTCCGCGAGATCGCGACGAGTTGGCCGCGGTCAACATTCCCTCCGTCGCCTCAACCGTCACCTTCCGCGACGACACGGCTCTCCTCGCAACCGACCTCGTTACGACCAGCAAGGCGCTGACGCGGCAAGTGCATGCGGCTGCGGCTCACTGGTGGTTCCACCTCGATCTCGACGTGCTGGCGACGCAGTCGTTCTCTGCCATCCGGTACCCGCAGCCAGGGGGCTTGTCTTGGCCGCACATCGAAACGATTGCCGACGCGGCGCTGAAGGCACCAGGTCTGGTTGGTTGGAACATCACGATCTATAACCCTGATCTTGACTTTGACGGCAGCGGGGCGGTCCGAATCGTCACCTTTCTGGAAACGGTGCTCATCGCCTGGAGCTGAACAGAGAGGCCGAATAGGTCTGTCGCCCCCGATGCTAACCGAGGAAGCCCAGCACGAGGTAAACGATCAGGAACTGAAGCGCGGTGGCGGTGAGATACCCTCCTGGCCAACGCCGCAGCATGAACGAGATGGCGCCGAAGACAAGCCCAATGACCCCGCCGCTGACGAATGTCAGCGACAGGCTCTCGGCCGCCGGCGAGGCCGCCGCGAGAAAGAGGTCCCGCATGCCCCAGGATAGCCCCAAGAGCGCGAACTGCAATGCCGGACCAATGCCCGCGGGCGCCCCGCGACCG
>JAHWJF010000478.1 GCA_019348515.1 Chloroflexota bacterium
CTGTACATGGCAACGAGGGCGTTGGCTTGAAGTGGAAGCCCGTAGATCTCGAAACCTTCGCTGGTGATCGCCTCGACGTCGATCGCGGTTGGATCCGGGAACTGGAGGTGGGGGGAGGTTGGATTGTAGACCGCTGTATCGAAGAAGACCTTCTCGATAAAGTCGTCGAGCGCGGGATCGGATACATCGTTGAGTGCTTCATTCGTGAGGTACCCGCTAAGTGGCTCGAGCTTACCAGTCAACGCCGGTGTCCAGGGGGTGTCGACAATGATGACATCGTAGTAGGGACTATCGACAGCCAACTCGGCGAAGACCTTTTTCTGCAGCGCGTCGTAGGGCTGAGAGTCGAGCACGATGTCGATGCCCGTCTCGGCTTTGAAATCAGGAATTGCCAGTTTGATCGCTTCGACGTCTGCCTCGACCGTTGCATAGAGCATGTTGAGTGACGCTGGCTTCTCAGCGTCCTGCTGCAGTACGGTCCGGTGAGGGGCAGCGGAAACGGAGGATCTGCCGAGCACCGGGACGGTCAGCCCCGCTGCCATGGCACTCTTCATCAGGTTGCGCCGAGTCATGCTCGCCGAGCCAAATTGCGTCCCGTGGCCTGCATTCGTGTTCTTCATTCTCTTCCTCCTATAACGCTGCGTTCCCGCGGCATGAGCTTCCGTCAATCCGGCAGGTGTCCCGGTGAGAGCCCCTGTCCGCCCATTCAGGTTGGGTTCGGGTTCCAGAGCACGGTGCCAGACGATAACGAACCGAAGCTGGCCCTCTGCAGTCCGAAGTACCGCTCTGCATAAGCCGTGCCGCGACGCTTTGCGCGGGAGGCTCAGGACGTGCGCATCAGAGGGTTTGTCGCAGGCTCTCAGCTACAATCGGCGAAGATCGACTTGCCGACGCAGAACAGCGGATCACGTGACCAATCCGTGACCATTCACGCGATAAGGTGCCAATAAACCGCGTCGTTGCGGAGAAATCTGAGATGAGGGTTCGAATCCCGCTCCCGGCACCTCCGCTCGGAAAGTCATAGAAGTTCCAGCAGATTTACCATCGGTTTACGGATAGATCACATCCGCAATCGTGTCGCTGCCGTAGATTCTGATAAGCCCCATCCAGTTCGGGACCCACGACCCGACGTGACTCTCTTCTTTTTCATCATGGGGGAAGTCCATGAACACCCAATCAAGCTTCGCCGCTTCATCGTCGTCCGACGCGCCGCGGGAGGACTGGCTCCGAGCCGGGGTGCTGGCAGGCTTTCTGGGGACGTTCGCCATGACGATCGTGCTAATCGCCGCCTATGGGCTGGCGAGCAGCATCGGGAGCGCGGACGGCACTGTCCTACAGCGTTGGAGCTGGGCGCTCGTCAATAACCCCGTCGCCGAGCGCACCGCGGATGGGGTAGTGCTGGCGATCGGAGCCAACCTGGCGATGGGGCTCTTACTGGCGCTTGTCTATGCTCGGTATGTGGAACCGCGCCTAAGCGGACCGAGTTGGTGGCGCGGCATGATTTTCTCGCTCGTCCCCTGGCTCCTCTCGTTGGTTATCTTCCTGCCGCTGATGGGCGGAGGTCTGCTGGGGATGAACGTCGGCGCCGGTCCCCTGCCGATCCTCGGTAACCTGATCTTGCACCTGGTCTACGGCGCGGTCCTGGGGAGCAGTTACGCGGAAGCGGCCGAAGACTGGCTGGACGATACGGACGTCGACCGGGGCAATGCGGCATCGGCCGAGCGCGGCGCGGCCATTGGCCTCGCGGCGGGATTGGTTCCCGGTCTCGTCGTCGGATGGCTCGTTGCCCCGGCATTCGACGACCTCGTGGGTAGGCCGGCAACGGCGATCGGCGTCGCCTTTATCGGTGCAGTTATTGGCTTGGGGATTGGTTCTTTTGTCGGGATGAGCCGGACGCAGACGCCGGCACGAGGTTCCGGCGCTCGCCGGTAGGGTCTTGTGACCAGGATTGTCACGGGGACCCGTGAGCAGTGAGTTCGCACCAGCTGCCAGAGGCGCATACCTTGTGATTGATATTCGTGTCGTGCTATGTGGCACGAGGGGTCTCGTTCTCCGGTGATGGTTCGGCAAGGAGACGAGATTCTTCACTTCGTTCAGAATGGCAGAGTACGAGTTGACACACATGCGGTGTCGGTGCGCGACCTCATTGACTGCCGTCTCGGAACACACCCGGCTTCAGACGCTCCGGAGAAACGACGATGAGTCGTGACCGAAAGTTGCCCATCCCCGGCACCGGGAGGTTCTTGGGTATGCCGTATGACTGGCGTCGCACGACGTGGGCGCGCATCAAAGAGCGATTGTGGAATCCGCACGATCGCCGTCTGGTGACGCCGAAGGGCTTCGGCTGGGGATACGACCTCAATCTCTACGAGTTGTTGGCACGAGTGGGGATCGTGCGCTGCCGCTGATTTAGGCCGGTCAGCCCTCAATTAGCCCGGCCGGGGCGGCGCCTGCGACCAAGCGACAACCGTGCCCTATCCTTGGAGCTCTCGCAAGAGCGCCCGCAGGTCAAGCGGCGCGGTGATCATTGTGAACCCGCCGTCAGCGTCACGCGGCCATTCCTCACGCGGCCGGTCGCGATAGATCTCGATCCCGTTGCCATCGGGGTCATGCAGGTAGATCGCCTCGCTCACTCCGTGGTCCGCGGCGCCGTCAATAGAGACTCCGTAGTCGACGAGCCGCTTCAGCGCGCGTGCCAGTTCCTGCCGCGTCGGGTAGAGGACGGCGAAGTGATAGAGCCCCGTAGTTCCCGAGGGTGGCGGTGAGCCTCCCCGGCTCTCCCACGTGTTGAGGCCGATATGGTGGTGATAGCCGCCTGCGGAGAGGAAGGCGGCGCTATTACCCATCTGCTCTATGAGGTCGAAACCCAGCGCATCGCGGTAGAAGGCGATTGCCCGCGACAGG
>JAHWJF010000479.1 GCA_019348515.1 Chloroflexota bacterium
GCCGAGCGGCGCTTCGCCGACGCGGTGCAGAAGCGGGCCCAGGAAGTCGCCCGCTATGTGTTGCCGCTGGCCACCCCGGCGCACCTGTATCACACGGTGAACGGCCTGACGCTGCTTCGCTACCACGTGCTTGCCAGCCAGCCGGACGTCCCCGGTGAAGTCCGCGCCATTGTCGACCGCATGCTGGCAGAAGTGCTCGCCGTCGATCCTTACGTCCTCGGCGCGCCAGAGTTCCCACTCGATCTGCGGCTGCTCGACACCGGGGAGACGCTCGAGGCGCAGGCGATCGACGAGTGGCGTGGCGCGCTGGTGCAGCCTGATGCGGAGACCACCGCAGCCCTCCGTGCCTTTGACGAAGCGCTTGGCGCGTTCGACAGCCGCCTGGTCAGCTACGACCCTGACGCCGAACGGGTCATGGCAGACGCGGTGCGGACGGTCCTCGCCTCCACTCCGGAGGCGCTTTCAGACGAGGATGCCCTGGCTCAGGTGCTCGACCCGACCCGCAACCCCTATCTAGGGCATCCCCTCTTTCTCGGTATGCAGTCGAAGCTGATGCAGACGATGAGTCACGTGCCGTTTACCTGGGCGAAACGGATCAGCATGGCCGAAGATGCGCAGAACCAGCGGCATCGGGGCACCGCGGGGTCGCGTCCGGCGCTGCTGGCATGGCACAGCCGCGAGCCGGACGTCATTGTTCCCTGGGCGATCCGCCAGAACCCCGCCGCGCTAGCAGAGTACGAGGCGACGATCCGAGCGCTGAGCGCCGCGCGCAACGCGCTCCTCGATCGCGGCATGCCACCGGAGGCGACGTTCTATCTGATTCCCAACGCCCAGCGTATACGCTTCTATGAGAGCGGCACCCTCCTCGATTACTACTGGAAATGGGTCAAGCGGCTCTGCTACGACGCCCAGCGCGAGATTTTCGAGACGGCCGTCGACGAGGTTGCCCAGGTGCGAGAGGTGCTTCCTACAATCGGACATTATGTCGACGGCCCGCCCTGTGTCATGCGCTCTCGCGCTGGGACCGCCCCCATCTGCCCCGAGGGCGAGCGCTTCTGTGGCATCCCCGTCTGGCGCAACTACGCCTTTGAGGAGCTCGAGCCGCGGCGGGTGATGTGAGCGAGTCCCATATTCTCGACGTCGATCCGGTCTGGCGCGAGACTCATCCCGGCGCCAGCGTCGGGTTCATCGCCGTGCGCGGGGCGACCAACCCCGCAACGCACGATCGGTTGAACGATCTCGCGGCCGCGTTGGAAACCGATGTACGCTCCCGCCTGGGGACGGTCGATCGCGAGACGATCCGGGCCGTCCCGCCCCTCCCCGCCTATGCCGCCTATTACAAGCGCTGGGCCCAGCGCTACCACGTGGCGATGCAGCTCGAATCGGTAGCGCAGAAAGGGAAACCGGTGCCGCGGGTGGCCGCCCTGGTCGAGGCCATGTTCATCGCGGAGTTGAACACCCTCTTGCTTACGGCGGGACACGATCTCGACGCGGTCGAATTGCCAGTTCGCCTCGGCGTGGGAGCGGGCGAGGCATTCATCGGCCCTAACGGCAAGGAGATGACCGTCAAAGACGGCGATATGTTCATTGCCGACGCCGCCGGCCGGGTCCTCTCGGCGATCATCACTGGACCGTCCGATTTCGCTCGTATCGGTCCTGAGACGACGGCCGCGCTCTTTTGCACCTATGCGCCACCCGGTGTCGACCAGGCACTTGTCGCAACCCACCTCGACGAAATCGAGCGCAACGTGAGGCTGATCTCACCTGAGGCAGACGTTGTTGGCCGGGAGATCGTAACGGCATAGCCGCGCAACCGGCCTGTTTCACCCCTGTGATGGGCGGCAGAGACGGGGTTCCGACGGGCTGCGGAAAACCGTCGCGTCGCGACATCATCGACTGGACGGCACGAGATACTTTACGAACTGGGTGATAGCTAGGAGTCGGAAGTGGCCAAAATCACATTCATCGGCGCCGGCAGCACCGTCTTTGCTCGAAATCTCCTGCAGGATCTCTTCACGTTTCCCGAACTGCACGATGCCACGATTGCGCTAATGGACATCGATCCCGTTCGCCTTGCCGACACCGAGGCCGTCGCCAACCTGCTGGCGGACAGAGCCGGCGCCCACCCGACGATCGAAGCGACTACCGATCTGAAGCGGGCGCTGGATGAGTCGGATTACGCGATCAACATGATTCAGGTCGGCGGCTACCGGCCGTCGACGGTGATCGACTTCGAGATTCCGAAACGCTACGGCTTGCGGCAGACGATCGGCGACACCCTGGGCATCGGCGGCATCATGCGGGCGCTGCGCACGATTCCGGTCATGCTCGATATCGGGCGGCAGATGGAGCAACTTTGCCCGGATGCCCTCTTCCTCAACTACACAAACCCGATGGCGATGCTCTGCATGGCGATGGTCCGGGCGACGACGGTGCGCACGGTCGGTCTCTGTCATAGCGTGCAGGGAACTGCCAGTGACTTGGCGGAGTGGCTGGGGGTGCCGGAGGACCAGGTCAACTACGTGTGCGCCGGGATCAACCACGTCGCGTTCTATCTGCGGTTCGAACGAAATGGTGAGGATCTCTACCCGGCGTTGCGACGACTTGCCAAGGAGCGGCGGGAGCCGGCCTGGGAACGAGTCCGGTTCGAGGTGTTCCGCACCTTTGGGTACTTCGTCACCGAGTCGAGCGAGCACTTCTCGGAGTACGTCCCCTGGTTCATCAAGCAGAATCGCGATGACCTGATCGCGCGGTACAACGTGCCGCTCGACGAATATCCGGCTCGCTGCGAGGATCAGATTGCGGAATGGAGCGAGTTCCGCGCGGCGCTTACCTCGCCTGAGCCGGGAGCGATGACGCGCTATCAGGAGAAACGGTGCGGTCAACTGCGTGGTATGACGG
>JAHWJF010000082.1 GCA_019348515.1 Chloroflexota bacterium
TGGAATGGTGGGGACAATAACCCGACGGCACCTTGTGCAAGTACTGCTGGTGGTAGTCCTCGGCGAGGTAGACCGGGCCGGCGGGGGCGATCTCGGTGGTGATCGCGCCGAACCCGGCCTTGCTCAGGGCATCGTTGTAGGCGTCACGGCTCGCCTCGGCGGCGGCCTGCTGCTCCGGGGTCGTGGTGTAGATGGCGGAGCGATACTGGGTGCCCATGTCGTTGCCCTGGCGCATACCCTGGGTCGGGTCGTGCGACTCCCAGAACACCTTCAGCAGGTCGTCATAGCTGATCTTCTCGGGGTCGTAAATGACCTGCACGATCTCGGTGTGCCCGGTCTTGCCGGAGCAGACCTCCTCATACGACGGGTTCGGGGTGAACCCGCCCGCGTATCCCGCTGCGGTGCTGTAGACGCCGGGGAGGTTCCAGAAAATCTGCTCGGCGCCCCAGAAGCAGCCCAGGCCGAAGATCGCCGTCTCCAGGCCAGGAGGAAATGGTCCCTGCAGGGGCGTACCGAGCACTTCGTGTCGTTCCGGGATCGGGAACGACGGGGCCGCGCGGCCGGGAAGGGCACTTTCGCGGTCGATCATCGTCATCTTCTTGCGGCCAGAAAGCAGGGCGTCGAGCATCGTTCTTCCTCCATTCCGCCCCGCGGTCACCGCGGGCGCGTTTCGTCACAGCATAGCCGAGCATCGAGCAAGATGGCCGCCGTGAGCGAACTAGCGTGTCCGTGACCAATGACTGGTCAGCGACGATTTACGGGCTCCGCACCGTTTGCTAGACTCGGGTCGACGCTCATCGTCCGGTTCGCCACGACCCCGCCGCGCCCGGAGAACTCGCCGTGCATGCCCGCGACACGACACTCCGCGACGCGGAGTCGGACCGAGAGACCCTCGAACAGCAGGTCCGCAATCTGCAGGATCGCCTGGCGTTCTACGAAGGGTTCGACCTCCTCATTCAGGACAACGTCGCTCAGGCCCGTGAGCTGTTCCGGCGCGCCGCACAGGAGCGCGAGGCGGCGTCCGCCGCGACGCAACACGCTCGCCGCGATGCAGGCTTACGGGAGGCGCATCTTCGCGCGGAGCTCGAGCTGATTGGTACCGAGCTCAAGGAGCTATCGCACGCGGTCGAGGCGCTCTCCGATCGCGTGGTGCGGGCGCTGGGCGAGCCCTCGAATCACAATAGCTGGTCGACCATAGACATGCCGCCAGAGACGCGCACCGAGCAGCCGCTGGCGGTGGTCGTGCACGGTGTGCCCTCCGCGCGGACCGCGCTCTCCCTGCAGCGCTTCATTGCCTCGTTGCCGCAGGTGGCCACCGTGTCGGCGCGGGAGTTCGTGGGTGGCGTGCTGCACCTCGACGCTCGGGTCCAAGACCGGCTGCAGGCCGAGCAGTTCTTGACCTGGGCGGACCCGCGGCGCATTGAAGCACTGACGGAGCGGCCGGACGTGATCGAGCTCGCGCTGCACGAGCCGGCGGCGATCCGCGCCGGGGCGTAGACTCAGTCTTTCGCCTCGATTTCGACGAAGACAAACTCGTACGGGTTGTCGTTGATGACGTCGTGTTCGACGCCTGCCTGGCGCGAGTAGGCGTTGCCGGCAACGAGCTCCGCTGACGCCGGACCCCCAGCAGTTTCGAGATGGAGTGCGCCGGTGGTCATCGGCACCACGACGTAGTCGTAGGCGTGCCGGTGCCAGCCGGTGTGGGCGCCGGGGGCGAATCGCCATTCGGTCACGATGAAGCGGTCGTTCTCGACCTGTATCGTCGGTACGGCGAGGGGGCGTGGATCGGAATCGGAGTCGGGCAACGCGAGATCTCTTCCAATTCAGTTGTGACTGAATCTCAGGAAATGTGCCTCAGGATTCACATGGCGTCAGTGAGTGAATCGCCCGACGTCCGAGCCCCGATGAAGTGGTAAAGGGTCGGTGAGGCGATCGGCGATCATGAGCCCGGGTGAGGCGGGCCTCGCCCCTACACGTGCGTACCTGGCTCTTGAGTTTTTTGCAGCATTCAATGCGGCACAAAGAAGCCCCGCGCCGATCTCGGCGCGGGGCTGAGTTTCTCAGTGCACTAGCGGTGGAATCAGCCGCCCACCCGCTCGGCCACGACATCCGCGATGGCCCCGGGGGTGATGATGGCCGCGCCATCGAAGGCGGGCTGGAACTCGACCACGACCGGGTGCAGCCCACCAGTGATGCCAACCGCGAGCACCGCCGACCGCACGCCGTCAACATGGACGATGTCATACGCGTAGCCGGTAATCGGAACCCAGACAATCGCGTCGTCGCCGTCAATGACGGCTCCCGGCGATGTACCCGGCAGGGCTCCCGGACCCTGAGCCTCGGCTACCCCAGAGAAGCCCAATGAAAGAGTCGCGACAGCCGCAAAAGCGACCAGGCCGCGGCGAACGAACTGCGTAGCGCGCATGGAAACCGGCTCCTTTCGTAACAACCCGCGCCCCATCCCGTTTGGGAGCGCCTCCCCAATCCCGCACCCGAGCACTTTCGTCGCATGGTACGACCAGTGCTCCCCCCACGTGATCCTACGCATCATACACCATTCTCGGCGTCTGCCAAGTCTCCACGTGGGGCCGTTGTGTCTAAATGCGACCACCTCCTCGCGATAGAGCATGCGAGAGCCAAGGCTGGCCCGGATCACATCCCCTCTTCGCAGGCGATACCATCGTAATCAGGATCGAGTGCCGAGACGACCGCGGGATCCGCGGAGGTCATGCCGGCGGCCTCGTAGGCAACCTGGGCGTCATACCAGCTCCCGTAGCTGCCGCAGCCCGCCACGCCGCTGGTGGGGGCGGCGGCTGGGGCGGCGGGCGGCGCCAAGACCTCGGTATCGCCCGCAACGGTGACGTTTGACGGCGCGTTGTCGACGACGCTGTACGTCCCATCCGGTCCGAGAATCGACACGCCGGGGCGGGTTACCGTGCCAGGAGCGGCCGAAGCGTTTCCGGGGCCGCGCGCTGCCGCATTGCCGTCGGTTGCGGTCAGGTTCTCGGTGGTTCCCTGGGCAAGCGCTTCACTCTCGACCGGCGTCTCCGTAGAGAGCTCCGAGGAGACGACCTCTGTCTCTTGAGCGACGGCTTCCGAGGTATCGCCGCTGAAATCATCCCTGACGAGCGGGTCGGTCTCGATGCCGAAGAGCTCCTCGCCGTCGGCGACGCCGTCTCCATCCGTGTCGTAGATCGTCGGCTCGGTTCCGTAGATCGAGATCTCATCGCCGTCGGCGACGCCGTCGGCGTCCGTGTCGGCATTGTTCGGGTCGAGACCGAGGTCCCATTCGAGGTCGTCGGCGTAGTTGTCGGCGTCAAGATCGGATGCGGTCGCCACTGCCGTGTCCGACACGGTGGTGTCAGCGACGGAGGTGTCTGTCACGGCTGTGTCGGGCGTTGTGGGTTCCGTGGCCGTCACCGGTGCGGGTTCGGGTGCTGCCACGGGAGCCGCTTCCGGCGGCGGGGCAGTGTTGACCGTGGATGGGGGACCAATGATGTTGGTTCCCGGGCCGAGGTTGAGATCGCCGTAGATGATCGTGCCACCCTCACCATTGGCCGTAGGATTCACACCGGCCGTCGACGTCACGTTGGAGCCGTCGGCATTCGTGGTGATACCCGAGACAGTATTTTCCTGCGCTACCGCGCCGCCGGTCACCGCGGCAAGGCTCAGGCCGGCAGTGATTGCCGTGATGACGAGCCTTTTCATTCTTCAACCCTTCCCGCGAGGTTTCCGCTTTTCCCCGCACCACAGCCCGGGACTTGTACACCCCCGCGGCTCAGCTTCCTCGCACGCTCTTGAACGCTGCACTGGAGGCTGGGGTTTCGTATCCCTCCTCGTGCTTGACGCTTCGCCTACGGCAGTGCGGGTTCCGCATTCACCGTTAGCTGTACAAGATCGACACCGCGCAAATCGAGAAGGTTGTCCCCGCTTGCCAGCGCCTGCGATATGAGGCGCATGAGCGCCCTGGCCTGGTCGCCATCGGCACAGTCGGCAAGAATGTACTCCTGCTCCCACGCCGAGGCGATCACCCGGGTGCGGGGGTCGAATTTGGCAATCTGCTGATAGCCGATGTGCGCGGAGCGCGAGAGATTGATGAGCACCGGCCAGTCGCTCTTGGTCATCACCCACATGATCGTTTTCCTCGTTGCCCGATAATCTGAGATGTCACCCTCGTCCTCCAGCGGAAAGCGCTGGTTGAACTTTTGCCCTCACCCTCAGGATCGTGAGCGCGCCCCGCATGAGCCATTCCAGCGCCGCGGCGGCGGCGACCGCGCCGAGAAGCGCCATTGGCAGATGGTAGCGATCAAATTCGGAGCGCATACCCAGGATCGTGACCAGGACCTGACCGCCCAACACGGCGAGTACCAGGAATTGGGGTGAGCGTGGACCAGCCCGAATGGCCCTGCCAGCCATGATCACGACACCGACCACCGGGATGAGGAACTCGGCCTGGCGCAGGAGTGGGGGAGCCGACCGGCCACCCAGCAAGGAGATCACGGTCGCCGAGAGACTGAACCGTTCGGTGAAATTCACATTGACGCGACGTAGCGCTTCGACCCGGTTGGGCACGGCCATGACCGGCCAGTCAGACGACTGCGCTGCCATCTCCTCGGCCCGGAACGCGAAGAGATTCCTGGTGCGAACGATCGGGTCCGGCCAAAGGTAGGGATACGAGGCGACAAAGGTGACGACAGCCGCAATACCAACGATCAGTCCGTTTACCGCGTGCATGGCGTCTCGAGCGATGAGTCGGCGACGTTGCCGCGCGCGGACGGCGCAGAGCAAAACACCGCCGGCGCTGAATCCGGCCGCGACGACGAGGGGGGAGAGCTTTGTCGCTCCGCCGAGCCCGAGCAATACGCCCAGGAGGATCGCCCGCGCTGGAGTGGGCCGGCGAGCGAGCGCCGCGGCGGCCCAGGCGGCGAGCACGATTGTCAGACCGAACAGGGCGTCGGACATGGCGATCGAGCCGATATAGAGGGTGAACGGATGCACGGCGAAGAGCGCCCCCGCGGTGATTGCCCAGGGCGTTGGCACAAAGACATCGGCCACGGCCACGAGTGCCACGGTGGTGAGGGCGATCAGCGCGGCGCTCATCCTGCGGCCGGCGGCAAGATCTTGCGGCACAGGTTTGCGACCGAGGGCGATGTTCACCTCCCAGGGCACCGAGAAGTTCCAGGGCGGGTTCGTCTCGAGATCGCGTCCCTGGGCCAGCAGGCCGACGCCCATGGCGTACGACCCCAGCGGCGGCTGGCCACGGGTCATGTATTGGTCGGCCCAGGTGGCTCCGAAGGGATCGGTCAGCGCGGCCAGGTAGTGAGCCCGCGAAAGCCAACGGCTCTCGTCGGGGTTGAAATGCGGACCTCTCGCGGCCGCGTCGGCCAGCACAAAAGCGAGCGCGGCGACAATGAGGGTGGCCGCGAGCTCCACGACGCTGATCCGGGTCGTGGTTCTGGGGGGATTGGCCGCTGGCACGGTTTGCGCCGCCCTGATGAAAGGACGCATCACGAACGGACTAGCCCTCGCCCAATGTGCCGCTCGAGCCTGACCTCATCACGGTAGAGTACCCCCGCGACATAGAGCAGAGTTCGAATGTTGCGTCATTCTGAGCCCTCAGGCGAACTTGCAGAATCTCGTCGCCTGTGAACGAACGCGACTCTCTCGCGAGATCCTGCAAGTTCGTGCTTCAGGATGACACGACTCCTGAACACCGCTCTAATCTTGACGAACGCGATACTGGCGGGAGGTCCTATGGAAACCCGGGCGTCAGTGGTCATTATCGGTGCCGGGATCGTTGGCTCCGCGGCTGCCCATTATCTTTCGGACCTGGGCTGGAGCGACGTGGTCGTCGTGGATCAGGGGCCGCTCTTCGCGACCGGCGGATCGACGTCGCACGCGCCGGGTCTCGTGTTCCAGACCAACGGCTCGAAGACGATGACCCAGTTCGCGCGGGAGACGGTTGCGCTCTACGCCTCGCTCGAGCACGAGGGGCAGCCCTGCTGGTATGGGGTCGGTAGCCTCGAGGTGGCGACGACTCCGGCCCGCTGGGCGGACCTGCATCGCAAGCTGGGGTGGGCCAGAAGCTGGGGGCTCGATGCGTCGTTGCTGACGCCGAGCGAGGTGAAAGCCGCGCTCGATCTGCTCGACGCGTCGCAAATCCTCGGTGCGTACTGGGTCCCCTCGGACGGCGTGGCCAAACCGGTCTGGGCCGCCGCCGCGCTGGCCAGGGCGGCGAGCGGAGCATCGTTTTACCCGAGAACGGCGGTCATCGGCATCGAGACCACCAACGGGCGAGTGTCCGCCGTCGAGACGACCGCGGGCCGTATCGAAACCGAGCGCGTCCTGGTCTGCTGCGGCATCTGGGGCCCGCGGATCGGGCGCATGGTGGGAGTGCCTATCCCGCTGGCGCCGGTCGAGCACCAGCTGGCCTGGACCACTCCCCTGCCGGAACTCGCCGGAGAGACCGCGGAGATCGCGCAGCTGATTCTGCGCCATCAAGATCGGGATCTGTACTTCCGGCAGCGACGCGACCACTACGCGGTTGGCGGGTACGGACACGAGCCGGTCGTCGTCGATGCGGGGGATATCCGGGCGCACGGCTCCCCGGATGACACACCGGCGTCCAACCCGTTCGACGCCGAGGCGTTTGCACCGGCCTGGCAGGCGGCGATCGAGCTGATCCCGGCGTTGCGGCAGGTCGAGGTCGCCAGCGCCATCAACGGGATGTTCTCGTTCACGCCAGATGGATTCCCCCTGCTCGGTGAGTCGGACCGGCTACCCGGCCTCTGGCTCGCGGAGGCAATCTGGATTACGCACGCCGGCGGCGCGGCAAAGGCGATCGCCCAGCTCATGACAGACGGCCGCGCGGATCACGATCTGCGGGAGAGCGACGTGAATCGCTTCGACGCCTACGCCACGACCGACGCCTATGTCCGCAACCGGGGTGCCCAGCAGTACCGGGAGATCTACGACGTGATCCATCCCCTGCAACCGCTGGAAGAGCCGCGCCCGCTTCGTCGCTCGCCGTTCTACGGCGCACAGCGCGAACTGGGGGCGGTCTTTTTCGAGAGCCGCGGTTGGGAAGCGCCGCGTTGGTATGAGACGAACGAGCGGCTCGTCGATCGCTTTGAGATCCCTCCCCGGGATGGCTGGGCCGGGAAGTTCTGGTCCCCGATCGCCGGCGCCGAACACCTCGCGACCCGCGAGCGAGCGGGGCTGTTCGACATGACGCCGTTGACCAAGATCGAGGTGAAAGGTCCCGGTGCGTCGGACTGGCTGGAGGGCCTGACATCGAACAAGGTGGCGCGTAAAGCGGGGAGCGTCACCTACACGCTTCTGCTGAATGATGCTGGAGGCATCCGGAGCGACATCACCGTGGCCCGGCTTGACCGGGAGACGTTTCAAATCGGGGCCAATGGACCGGCGGACCTCGCCTGGCTGCGGCGGTTCCTTCCCGCGGATGGATCGATCCAGGTCCGAGACGTCACCGGCGCGCTCTCCTGCATCGGGCTATGGGGACCGAAGGCGCGCGACATCGTGGAGCGGGTGAGCGGCGATGATTGGACGAATGCGTCGTTTCCCTACTTCACTACGCGCGCCATGACTATCGGTGAGGTTCCCGTGCGTGCGCTGCGGGTGTCGTATGTGGGGGAGCTGGGGTGGGAGCTTTATACGTCGCCCGAATACGGCGGGCGGCTGTGGGCGCTGCTCTGGGAGGCTGGGCGGCAAGACGGGATCGTTGCCGCTGGCCGAGCGGCGTTCGAGTCACTGCGGCTGGAGAAGGGGTACCGCCTCTGGGGCGCCGATATGCATACCGAGTACCGACCGGAAGAGGCGGGGGTCGCGTTCGCCGTGAAACCTGGGAAGGGGTCGTTCGTAGGACGCGAGGCCCTGGTTGAGCAAGGTCAGGAGAGTGGCGGCTGCCCCGCGCGGCGGCTGTCCTGCCTCCGGTTGGTGGACCCCTCGATGGTGGTCATGGGGAAGGAGCCGGTGGTCATTGGCGGCCACGTCGTTGGGTATGTCACGAGCGCCGGGTTCGGGTACTCGACGGGAGAGAGTCTGGCGTACGCATATCTGCCGGCGGACGACGCGGTCGAAGGAGCCGATGTTGAGGTGGAGTACTTTGGCGATCGATTCCCGGCCGAGGTCGTCAGCGAACCGCGCTGGGACCCCGAGGGAGCGCGAATGCGGGTCTGAGCCCGTCAGCCGGAAGGAAGAGGCTCGACGGAAACCTTCCGCACCTCGAGGTCGACGCCCTGGGCCCAGAGTCCGGCTTCCGCACCAATCGACGTGAAATCGGCAACCGCCTCTGGCGCCCCTGAAACGACGCCCGCACCATCGATGATGAAACGAAGCTGGTCGCCACGCACTTCGAAGCGATAGGTGTGCCAGTCTTCGCCCGGATTGAACGGCTCTTCGGCGAGAACCGGATCGGCGTTATAGCCGTCTTCCCAGACGGCGACGTCAGTCAGGCGCGCGCGCGCCCCGTCCCCCTCGCATGGAAAGAGGAGTCCGCCGCCGAACATGGCTCCCGCGTCTGGGCTGCCGCCGACCAGGCCAAAGGACTGGTCGCAGACCGAGTCGAGGAGGCCATTGACCCGAATTTCGGCTTCAACGGCAAAGGCGGGATTGGACACGCTGGTCAGTGCCAGCCACGGCTCCGCGACGGCACTGCTGCCCGCGTTGACGAGGGCAGTCTCCGAGGCAGTCCACGAACCCGAGGCGAGGGTTTGATATTCAGCATCGCCGGGCACTTCGAACCGCGTGGCTTCACCATCTTCGTTGGCCGGAGCCGTCTCGCTCTCGGTGCTCGTCGCCACGAGATCAGGCGTCGCTACGACAGCGATCACCGTCGGCGCCTCGGCGGGCGTTGTCGGCGTCACCTGGATAAACGCGAGGGCGCGGGGAGTTGGTGTTGGTTTTGACGGACCCTGGACCGCTAACACCGGCGACTCCGACGGGGACCGTCCTGTCAACCAGACCAGGGCCACAGCCGCGACGAGCACAAGGGTCACCGCGGCCGCGGCGACGCCTGCCAAGGCAAGGTCGCGCCAACCCGCGCGGTGGCGGTCAAACTCATTCTGCCGTGCCATTACAACCCGCCGATCGACTTCCCGTTCAACCGAAGGTGAACCGGAGCGTACCCTGTTGTCGGCTGCCATGGCAATACCTGGAAATCGAGGCGGCAACTGTCGTGTGTTAGGCTAGGATTTCGGGCGAAACGAGCAAGGATACGCGGGTTGATGAACACTTCTGAGGGTGTCCTGGCGCCTCCCAAGGCAATGACTATCGCCGGTTCTGACTCTGGCGGCGGCGCCGGTATCCAGGCCGATCTCAAGACCTTTGCCGCGCTCGGCGTTTACGGGTCGTCCGTGTTGACAGCCGTGACGGCGCAGAACACGCGTGGCGTCTTCGCGGTGGCGGAAGTCCCGGAAGAGGTGATCGCGTTACAGATCGACGTCGTGCTCGAGGACATCGGGGCCGAGGCCGCCAAGACCGGGATGCTTTCCAGCGCGTCGATCGTGGAAACGGTCGCGGGGCGTCTGGAAGCCTGGGGTGTCGATAAGCTGGTGGTCGATCCGGTCATGGTCGCCAAAGGCGGACACCCGCTCTTGCAGCAAAGCGCCGTGGCCGCCGTGAAGCAGCATCTGCTGCCGCTGGCGCTGATCGTGATGCCGAATATCCCAGAGGCCGAAATCCTGTCGGGCATGACGATCGATTCGTCAGAAGCCGCGCGGGATGCCGCCCGGGCGATCGGCGAGCTCGGCCCGCAGTGGGTGGTGATCAAGGGTGGCCATCTGGCCGGCGATGCGACCGACCTGGTCTACGACGGGGAAATCTTTACCGAGCTCCATGCGGAGCGCAAGATCGGACGAG
>JAHWJF010000083.1 GCA_019348515.1 Chloroflexota bacterium
CCCGGTTTGCTGCCCGGTCTGGTCATCTCTGGTCTGGGCGGTCGTCGCGGTGTTTGGCATAGTCGTCAATGTAGTGGTGCTTGTTGCCGCGAAGATCGCACGGCAGGATCTGAATCTTCTCTAGATGTCACTGAGCTACTACGAGGTATGTCCTTGGGGAATGCTACAGGCGACCGATTTCGTCGCTTTCGCCATTGATTCGATTGCTCTAGGCCTAGCGCTGCTGCGGGCCGGCATCACTTCCCGTTGGCTACGAGTAAGCGTCTTTCTGCTCGTCGTTGCCGGGGTCGGCAGCCTGGGGCTGATCTGGTACCCCATGGACTCACCGGGACCGGTCACTGTCATTGGCGACGCACATCAGACCGCAGGCACGATCGCTGGAGTTGCGTTGCTGGCCGCCGCGCTGGCGCTTGCGTTCGCCATCAGCTCTGATCCAACCTGGCGCGGCTTAACCCGTACCGCGGCCGTCACGTTTACGATCGCACTCATCGGCGCGGTGCTCTCACAATTCGCCATCTGGTGGCCGCATATCGGCATTCCCATGGGCGCCACGATGCGGCTACTCGCCCTCCCGTTGGTCATCCTCTGGGGACTCGTAGCGTGGCGATTGCGCCGGACATGCCATGACGCCGCTAGCCAATCCTCCGGCGCGAGGTGACCACACCCGTGTTCATGCCGACGAGATTCAGCCCACCGAAAAACCGCGCGTGCTCGATCTTGACACAGCGGTCCATGACGACCTCGAGCCCGGCATCTGCGGCAATTCGCGCCGCTTCATCGTTGATCACGCCCAGCTGCATCCAGAGCACCTTGGCTCCAATCGCCGCGGCGCTCCGGGCAATGCCTGGAACCTCGTCGCGACGCCGAAAGACATCGACGATATCGACCGGTTCTGGAATGTCCTCTAGCGAGGAATATACCGGCTGTCCGAGAATGGTCCCCCCAGCGTAGCGGGGGTTCACCGGGATAATGTCGTACCCCTCGGACTTCATGTAGATCGCGGCGAAGTGACTAGGGCGCATGGGGTCGGCCGAGAGGCCAACCATGGCGATGCGGTGATTTTCTTGCAAGATACGCAACCGCTCCCAGGCACCGCTCGTCGCGCGCACCGTTGCTAGCGGTCGGGAGGAGGCAAAGGTGGGGAACGAGGGGTCGCTTCGCTCAGGGGGGGACGCTTCGCTTCGGCGGAGAGTCATCTGGCATCCCTTCCTTTAGCACGACTCTTGTTGGCCCGGGATGCCGCTACTGGCTCTCCACTCTTCCCCCTCTCCGCCCTTGGACGAAGCGACCCCGCTTGAGCGAAGCGCCCCGCCTCCGTGGCCCGGCGTAGAGCTCGATCGAGGTCCCAGCAGATGTCATCGACATCTTCGAGGCCGACCGATATGCGGACGAGGTCCGGGCTAACTCCGGATTCGGCCTGCTGCTCATCAGTCAGTTGTTGGTGAGTTGTGCTGCCCGGGTGGATGATCAGCGTCTTGGCATCCCCGATATTGGCCAGATGCGAGATCAACCGAAGCTCTTCGATAAATCGGGCGCCTGTTTCGCGTCCGCCCTTCACCCCGAAGGTGAAGACCGCGCCTGCCCCAAGCGGTAAATACCGAGCCGCCAACTCCCGGTAGGGGCTATCGGGAAGCGTTGGATAGTTCACCCAGCTCACCGCCGGGTGTGCGGCCAGGAATGCCGCGACACGCTCCGCGTTCCGGGTGTGCCGCTCCATGCGTACCGGCAGCGTCTCCAGACCTTGCAGAAACAGGAACGCGTTGAATGGGCTGAGCGCCGGCCCGATGTCTCGCAGGTTCTCGACCCGCGCCTTCATCAAGTAGCCATACTCGCCGAAGGTTTCGTAAAAGCGAATCCCGTGGTACCCCGGCGACGGCTCGGTCATTCCCGGGAACTTGCCGTTATCCCAGGGAAAGCGCCCCGACTCGACGATGATCCCGCCGATCGCCGTCCCGTGTCCGCCAATGAACTTGGTCGCGGAGTGGACGACGATGTCAGCGCCATGCTCGAGTGGCCGGCAGAGATACGGTGTGGCGAAGGTGTTGTCGATCATGAGCGGGACGCCGGCCTCGTGGGCAATCTCGGCAACGGCGCCAATGTCGAGCACGCTGATGCGCGGATTGCCGATCGTCTCACCGTAGATGACGCGGGTCTGCGGGGTAATCGCCCGCAGAAAGTTCTCCGGATCGGAGGAATCGACAAAGACGACATCGACGCCCCAGCGCCGCAGCGTGATATCGAACTGGGTATAGGTGCCCCCGTAGAGGGCGCTGGAGGAGATGATCTGATCGCCCGGTCCCAGCAGGGTGGCGAGCGCGATGTACTGCGCAGCCTGGCCGGACGATGTCGCCAGGCCACCGACGCCTTGCTCGAGGGCGGCGACCCGCTCCTCGAAGGCCGCGGTCGTCGGATTCATGATTCGGGTGTAGATGTTTCCGAAGCGTTGCAGCGCAAAGAGCTCGGCGGCATGGTCGGTGTCTTCGAACACATACGACGTCGTCTGATAGATCGGCATCGCCCGCGCGCCGGTGACCGGGTCGGGCCGCTGACCAGCGTGGACAGCCAGAGTGTCGAACCCGTAGGTCCGCTCGTCGTCGATGCTGGGAGTCGCACCGCTGGCATCAGCTCGCCCGTTCGCGTCACCCATTGTCCGCGTCTCCGTTCGATCCTCGCGCCGCAATACTCGTCGTGAGGGACGTACCCTCACGGAGAGTGGCTCCGACGACGCAGTACCGCTCGGCCCGGTCGGCCAACCGCTGCAATCGATCTGGTGGCGCTTCCGCGTCGAATCTGACCGAGGTGCGAATCTGCTGAAACCCGACAGGCGTCTCCGGATCGATGCCCATCGTGCCACGGAAGTCGAGATCGCCCTCGATAGTCACTTCGACGTTTTGCAGTTGGACGCCCATTGCCGCGGCAACCATCCGCAGCGTGATCTCCTGGCACGCCGCGAGCGATGCCAGCAGGATATCTCCGGAGCAGGCGAGATCTCCTTCGCCGCCCGCCATCGGATGCGCGCCGGCATCCCAAGCCACGGCGTTGCCGCCGAGCCCGTCAATGCTTGCCACTGTACAGCGAGTGGGATCATCACCGGCAGTGGTGCTATGCACCGTCATCACCAGCTTGGCGCTCTCTGGATCTGATTCATATCGCGCCTTCAGCGGGGCCTGTCGCTCGCGCAGAGTCGTCATGGGGCTGCTCACTTTTTCCGAATCCGCGTCTCGCGGCGTGTCGTCCGTTCAATGGCGAACAGTATCCAGCGTCTGCCGAGACCCACGCAACGACGGAGCCAAAAGCACCGCTCCCGGCGCCTTGGGCTGCTTTCCCCTTCTTGACAGATGTGCCGAGCGTTAGCGCCGAGGGGGGGTTAAAGGGGGCCACGGTCCTCCGCTATGCCTTGAGCGCTCCCTCTTGCAGTCCCTTGATGTACCAGCGCTGGGCGAAGCCAAAGGCGATCAAGCCTGGAGCTATCGCCATGATGTACACGGCCGCGAGTCGCGGCCACACCCACGCGCCCATACCGCCTGTCGCCGCGGAGAGGACTACTGGCAGCGTCTGCGCTGACTGGTTGGTATTGAGTGTCTTGGCCAGAAGGTATTCGCCCCAGGCGGTGACGAAGTTGACGATGATCACAACCACGATGCCGTTCTTCACCATCGGCAGAAGGATGCTTAGCAACATCCGGACTCGTCCCGCACCGTCGATCCGTGCCGCATCGTATATCTCGCGGGGCACAGTTTGGAACATGCCGCGCATGACAAACACCGACAACGCCAGCGACAACGTGACGTACGGAAATATGAGACCGGCCGGGACATTCAGAAGCCCCAGGTCCTTTTGCGTTTCAAAGATCGCGATCACTGCCGTCACTCGGGTCGGGAAGAACATGGACGCCACGAGGAGCGCAAAGACGATCCGAATACCCGGCACCTCCAGGAAGACCATCGCGTAGCCGGCCAGAACAGCACAGATAGTGGTGATCACCACCGTACCAAGCGTTACGACAATGCTGTTTGTGTAGTTCTGAGGGAGTGTCGGAATCTTCTGCAACGAGTAGACGTAGTGCGACCAGTCGAACGTCTTCGGCCAAATTTCGTTCTGGTAGGCATCAGGCAGCGACTTGACGGAAAGGAGGATGACCCAGGCAAGGGGCAAGATGATGATCAGCGCGAAGATCGCGAGGATGACGTGGCGCAAAACGCTTCCCCACTTGATCCTGGGGCTCGTGTGTCTCGCCCGGACGGGGGCAGTGAGAGCTGCGCTTCCGGGGATCGCCGCCTGAGTTGCCATCGTTAGCTACCGTCCTTCAGTCTCGTGACCGGAACGCCCAGAACATGATCGCGACCACGATCAGCATCACGATCGTTCCCACCCAGCCGATCGCCGCCGCATATCCGCGATCCTGAACGCCCTGGAACGCGGTGTCCCACATGTAGACGGTCCAGGTGTACGTGGGACGATCACGCATGAACCCACCCATGATCAAATACTCGTCGATGACGGCCATGGCGGTGCCGAAGCGCAGAACGACCAGGACCAGGGTGACCGGCAAAAGCCGCCAGAATGTGACCGTCCAGAACATCTTCCATTCGTTGGCGCCGTCGACTCTCGCCGCATCGAACAGATCCCGGGGAATCGTCGCCAGGCCGGCGAGAAAGAACATGGTGTGGTAACCCAGACCCCACCACCACTCCATCATCGCCAGCGCGGGTATCACCAGTTGGTTGCTCATCCACTGGGGCTGCGTGTGAATGGTGAACAGACCCAAGACATCGACCAGCACGTAGTTGATCGGGCCGATGTAGCCGTCGTACATCCATTTCCAGAGAAGAAAGATCAGCGGGCCAGGGATCATCGCCGGAATCAGGAGAACGAGACGATAAAAGGTCGAAACCCGAGGATTCGTGATGCGGTCGATGAGCACCGCCAGCAACATGGGAATGAAGATCATACCGGGGAGAAAGAGCGCGGTGAATTGCGCGGCGCGCAAGATTCCCACTTGCAAGAGCGGATCCGCAAACGCTTCGACGTAGTTCTGCAGCCCGATGAAGGTGACCGGCCGGGATGCCTGGATCGGCCGGTAGTCAAGTAATGAGAACCAGGCCACGCGGACGATGGGGTAAAGCGCCCATCCGACAAAGAAGACGGCTGTCGGAAGAAGAAAAAGCCAGGGGACGGCAAAACGCGCCAACCAGTCACCGACACGACGGGACGTGGACCGCTCCGCATCGGATCGACGCTGTTGCTGGGCGACAGTTAATTGCGCCATTAGATCCCCTAGAACGGCGCGCCAGGCGCTTCGAGCATGGTCATGTCCGTATAGTCAGGCATATCGTGAGCACAGGAGGGACCGCCAGGGTTGGGTCGGTCCCTCCTGTGCAGTGGGTTTAGGACATCGCGTCCTCGTACGCCGCCTGGACCGCCTCCATTGCGCCGGTCAGTGCCGCCTTGGCATCACTCTCTTCTCCGCGCAGGTACGCGAGGTAGAACGGCGCCGCGAGGTCGAACTGTTGGATGTACAGGATGGTCGGCGTGATCGCCTGTGCTTCTGCGAGCCCGTCCTTGATCGCGAACGCCCAGTCTGTCATCCATTCAGGCCGGTTGGCCTCATACTCCGCCCAGATGCTTTCATAGACGGGGAGTTGGCCGACAGCTGGCGATTCCGGCAAGTTGCCCTTGATGGAATTCTCCCAGATGCGCTGGTCCCGTGTCAGACCTTGCATGTACTGAGCCGCCTGCTCCTTGTCCTCACCGTATTTGAGAAGCACCGCGCCAGTGGTCCAGAAGACAGTCCCCCCTGCGCCATCTTCCGTCTTCGGCAGCGCGCCGAAACGAACCTGGCTCGGATCTTCCCAGGTGCTGGCGAAACGCAGGTGAGCATTTTGGTACTTGATGTAGTAGGCCACCGCCCTGGAGGCGAAGGCCTGCTCATCTGGCGTCTGGTTCACCCCGCCGTCCGTGGCCCCTGGGTTGAGTACGTCCGGGTTGGCCAGCGGCATCATCCGCTTCATGATCTCGAGCGCCTCGACCGCGGGATCGCTGTTCCACATGAACAGCCCGGTTTCCGGATCGTAGACGTCGAGGTTGATGGAATGAGTGATCGGGATCAGCGATCGCCAGGGATGGTAGTCGAAGGTGCAGCCAAACGGGGCCGCGCCGCTGTCGACGACCTGCTGCGCATTGGCCAGGTATTCGTCCCAGGTAACCGGCGCCACCTCGGGGTCGAGGCCTGCAGCAGCCACCAACTCAGCATTCCAGCCCTGGACGATCACGTCGAGCAACCACGGCCAGACGTAGAATTGGCCTTGATACGACCCCTCTTCACGGATTGGCGCGAAGAGGTCGTCGAGCATGCCCTCCGGGAGATACGGATCCCACGGCTCGATGACATCTGCCTCGACGAGCTGAACCATCTCGAGGAACGGGGTAACTCCGGTATAGACGTCCCAGCTGCTCGACTGCTCCGCCGCCTCCGAGAGGAAGACATCGGCGCTGAAGTTCGCGGATGGTGCGATCTCGGCTTCAAGCGGGTATGTAGCACTGAAGTCGTTGTTGAAATCGGTCAACCCCGGGTGGTTGGCGAGCTGCCAGTCATAGGACGTGACCTCGAGCGTGCCTTCTTCCCCGGCACGTGCCGGACGCGCGGTTTCATTGGCGAGCGCCGCCATGACCGGCGCACTAAGACCGAGAGCGGCCGCCCGGCGCAGCACTGTCCTGCGGTCAATTCGCCCGGCGAGGGCGTCCGCGAACAGCGCGCGGGCAGCAAGTTCCTTTGACACGGGAGCCTCCTTCTTCGTCGGCCACGTGCGACGGGCCGCACCTTCGCACCGCGGGGCCGGGTGGCCTCGCGGCAACAGATGTCGCCGAGGCCGCTCGAATTCGTCCCGCAGAGTGGTGGGATTGTAGGAACTGGCAATCCGGAGTGTCAACGGGCTATCAAACCATCGTCCCGCGACGGTGTTGGAAGTGTGATACAAAGCGGCTCGGTTAATAGGTCTGGACTGCCCCAGAGTCCCGCTCATTGACGGGCAAAGAGAAAGGATGCCAATGAACGCATCGCCACGTTCGCATCGTCGCTCTGTTCGATTCGGTGCCGTTATCGCCCTTGCGGTGCTGAGTTTGCTTTCACCAGGCATGGCTGCCCAGGACGACGAAACTGAAGTCCATCCGGCTCACATCCACACCGGCACGTGCGCAGAGCTCGGTGACGTGGTAGCCCCACTCACCGATGTCGCCCACATCGGTGACGATGCCGAGCGAACCGGCGCCATTTCTTCGATTCCCGTGAAGACGAGCATGACTGTCGTCGAAATGCCACTGCAGGAGATCATCGACGGCGGGCATGCTATCAATGTCCACCTGAGTGCGGAGGAGATCGACGTCTACATCGCCTGCGGCGACATCGGCGGCGTCGTCACCATGGATGAGGGTGAAGAGGGGAACGAGCTGATTATCGGGCTTGGAGAGCAAAACAACTCCGGCCATACCGGCATCGCATGGCTCGGCGCCGAGGGAGACGCCACTCGCATCCGGGTCACGCTTGTCGAGCCCGGAGATATGCAGGCCGGCGCCGAAGCAGCCCAGGAAGCTACGCGTGTCTCTGCCGAGGCTGGGGTTGGCGCAGCCGTGGAGGATCTTGCCGTCGAGATCAAAGGGTTCGCCTACAATCCTCAGGCAATTGACGTCCTCGTCGGCGGTAGCGTCACCTGGACCAATCAGGACAACGCTCCCCACACGGCGACCGGACTCGACCGGGACGCATTGCAATCCGGAGCGATCGCCTTCGGAGAATCATTCACTCAGTCGTTCGACACGGCCGGGACGATCGAGTACTTCTGCGAGTTCCACCCGAACATGAAGGGCTCGATCGTCGTCGAGTAGCAACATGGCAAACTCGTCGGCTCCCCAGCCGACAGGTTTTCAGCGCCGTGAAGCCCGGACTAGGGGTGGTGGCCGCGTCGCGCCGGCGCGGCCACCACTCTTCATACTCATCGGTAGGGATCACGTGGTACTGAGTGCCGGATTCGTCCTGCTGGCTGTCCTGATCGCCGTCGCTCCTCTTGCACAGGGCAAAGAGACACCGGGGCACGAATTGGGGATTCCGCCAGTTGTCTGGGAGGTGGTCGGGATTTCTGGCCCAGATGGCAATCGGGTTGCGGTCTCGGACGCGGAGCGCTACAGCGTCCAGTTTCAACCTGACGGCAAGCTTGCGGTCGCCAGCGGTTGCATTCAACCGGCTGGGACCTACACGGCCGGAGATGGAACGCTGGAGGTCAAGTTATCCATCTCGACCATGTCACCATGCTCGACCGCGGCCACGGCTCAGGAGGAGTCGTTTCTTGAGGTACTCGATGACATTACCCGGTACAAGTTCGATCACGATGGGTTTCTCGTGCTTGCCTCGGACGATGAAAGTCTCTGGTTGCGGGCGCGATTGACCGGCGTGCTCTGGGAATGGCAAGAGTTCCGAGGCGGCGACGACTCGCGCGTCGAACCCCAACACCCCGAGAACTACACGATCACGTTCCTGCCAGCAGGCAATCTGGCAATCCAGGCTGGCTGTAATCGGGCGATCGGAACGTACTCCACTGACGGCGCCACGATCGAGCTCTTGGTTGGCCCTGCAACCGGCGTCAGCTGTCCCCGACAACCGAAATCGGACCAATTCCTCCGTGACCTTGGCGAAGTCACGTCTCATGTCTTCCAAGACGGGAACCTGTACCTCGCGCTGTGGGCCGACGCCGGCATCATGGAGTTCGCGGCTCGCTACCCCAAGTCTCCGCCAGCAACTCCCCAAGCTGGGTAGTTCACGATAGCGCCCGGATGGCCACTTCTCCTCCGTTCAACTTTCTTCCTGCCGTCGAGCCGACCGGGGATGCCTGGGCGGCTGGGACCGGCGTCCCGCGCGGCCGATGCTTTGCATTCAGCGGCACCGACATGCTCGTCACGATGGACGGAGCCAACGCGGCAGAGATTCCCAGTTGGGACGACCTCCGGGAATGGGAGGTCGTCACGCTCCGATATCAGTATCTGGGCACACTCGACGGAGAGCCGTGCTGGTCCGCGGAGCTTCCACCCGACGCCAGCCTTCCGGATATGGCGTCGCTTACCGGCTTGCGTGACCTGTATGACCGGCTACCAGAGTCTCTTTATGCGATCGCTGGGCGGGCGGCCCAACTCGTCGCTTGGGAGCGGGATCACCAGTTTTGCGGGCGCTGCGGAAATTCGACTGAGCGTGTGGCGGGAGAACGAGGCCGCCGCTGTGGTGACTGCGATCTGACCGCGTACCCCCGGCTCTCGCCAGCAATCATTGTCCTCATCGAGCAGGGAGACCGGATTCTTCTGGCCCGGGGTCACGCGTTCCCGCCCGGGCGGTTTGGCATCATCGCCGGTTTCGTCGAGCCAGGCGAATCACTCGAGGACGCGGTCCGGCGAGAGGTCCGGGAAGAGGTCGGGATCGAACTGACTCGGATAGAGTACTTCGGCAGCCAGCCGTGGCCATTTCCGCATGGGATCATGATCGGCTTCCGGGCCGAGTATCTGCGAGGCGAGATCAGTCTCGACGACGGCGAGCTCGCCGAGGCGGGCTGGTATGGACTCGATGATCTCCCCAATATCCCGTCAAAGCTCAGCATCGCCCGTCGTCTCATCGACGATTGGGCCGAGCGCCGCGGAGCCGTCATCGACCAACCATGACGGAGGGTGGTGGGTGATGGGTGATGGGTGATAGCGAGAACGAAAGTCAGTTTCCTATCAGCCCGTCACCGCGACCGAAGGGAGCAACCCATATCGCGACGAGCGGAGCGAGTAATCACCCTATCACCCCATCACCCTCCATTCAGTCGGCCGCCACCGAACCGGCGCTCGCCTCCTG
>JAHWJF010000003.1:0-8406 GCA_019348515.1 Chloroflexota bacterium
CTCTTCCGATCTGGCGCCTATACGACCGAGGTCTTCGCGGCATCGGCGACCGTGCTTGGCCTGCTCTTCTTCCTCAGCGGCGCCACAGAGCTGCTCGCCAATAACCTCACCCCGCCATTGTTGCGCCGCTTCGACCCGGTCAATGTTCTCTACGCAATGCTCGCTTCGGTCGCCGCGGCCTTGCTCCTGACCGGCATCGTCGTGACGTCCATCCCCGGGGTCTTGCTCGCCGCTATCATCGTCCTGAACGGCACGGCCTCGGCATACATCGCGGCGAACGCGCTCCTTCTCGATGGTGATGTCTCCCATCCCGGCGCCGTGATGTCGGTCGCGTCAGCGTTCATTGGGGTCGGGACCGCGCTCGGCCCGTTCGTCACCGGCTGGGCGCTCGCCACCACGGGGAGCTTCGAAGCGGCCTATCGTACCCTCGGTCTGCTGGCGCCGGCAGCGATGGCGGCCCTCTGGTTCGGAACGCGACGCCGTGCCCCAATTCCGGTGGTCGAGCGCGCCTGAAGCGATCTACTCAGTTGGGGTCCCACGACGTCGCACGAGGCATAGTGAGCGCGTGACTGCGCTAAGAGGGATCTTCCTGTTCGCGGCGATCAGCCACTGCCTCATAGATCGCGGCGATGATGCGGAAATGATCCGGGCTTTGAATCGTTTCTATCTCGTTGCCGGTAGCCGGTCCGACGTCATACTGCATCTTCAGCGCGAGGATTCGCCGGACCGATTCGTCGATCCGCTCCATGGGAAGCCGTCCGTCTTGAGCAGCCCGCATTAATCCCTCGTGGAGCTGCTCGATCATCTCCGGCTGGCAGGCACCGGCAGTCGTCATCCGCACGCACGTCAACAGATCGGCCCCGGCGAGGATGGCCCGCACCCCGGACTCCTCCGGCGGCGCAATCTGCATGACCCCTTCCATTCCCAGGTCGTCGGTGACGATGACCCCCGTGAACCCCAATTCCTCACGCAACAGCCCCGTCAGGATCGGTTCTGAAAGTGTGGCGGGGAGTCCGGACGGGTCAAGCGCCGGGTAGACGACATGAGCGGGCATGATCGCGTCGATGCCGGCTTCGATGGCGGCCCGGAACGGAGCGATGTCGACGGCATCTAGGGCGGCGCGATCCTTGTCGACGAATGGCAGTGCATTGTGGGAGTCGGCCGTGGTGCTGCCATGTCCCGGGAAATGCTTGCCGGTCGCCATGACGCCGGCGGCGTGCAGTCCGGCCATAAAGGGGAGCGCGGACTCCTCCACCAACTCCGGCGTCACACCGAAGGAGCGACCGAGCGCGCCGATGACCGGGTTGGTCGGGTTGTCGTTGACATCGAGCACCGGCGCGAAGTCGATGTTGACCCCGACCGCATGCAGCTCCTCACCGACCATCCGTCCGTACTGCTCGGCCAAGGCAGAATCTTGCGCGGTCCCGACGAGCTCGGCCGGCGGCATCGGCGTGAACCCGGCGTAATAGTTGGCCCGCTGCACGAGCCCACCCTCCTGATCCGTTCCGATCAAGAGAGGTACGCCGTTGGCACTCATCGCCAGATCCTGCAAGCCCTGCGTGAGCCGCAACACCTGCTCGGGGGAATCGAAGTTGCGGCCCATCAAGATGATGTTGCCAATGTGCAGATCGTTGATGATGTGGCGAGCATCATCGCCGACCGTTTCGTCCTCCACCCCGGCGAGAATCATCTGGCCAATCTTCACGTCGAGGGGCATTGCCGCCACCTCATCAGGCACGGGTGTAGCTCCCTGCATCAACGCGTTCCCCGGGATGAGACTCACCACCAGCGCAACCGCTAACAGGAATGCGTGACTCCTGGATCGAGATCGAAGCGTCTCTTGGGGCCGACAACTCCCGAGCCAGAATAGCGGTCGCGGGCCCCGCTCTTCGTTGCTGGCACGACTACGGGACTGAGCGATGATCACACGAGAAATGAGATGGGCGACGCGCGAAGCGTCCATGAGCGGACTCCTCACTGTGTACCGACCAACGATCTAGAGGCGCAGCCACCGTCGAGCCAGCGTCTACCTTCGACCGCGAACGCGCCGTGAGGTGGCTCCGGTGATATGCGCGTTTGTCCACGTGAACGGTACCCAGTACGCTGCTGCTCCTGCATTGTGCGGCAATGACACCTGCCGCCCCAAGAGCGGATCTGGAGTGGGCGGGGTGGCATGCTCTATGCAAAAAACCATGCGTGTGCAGCAGACCCGAAACCTTGTACTCCGTAGTTTGGTAGGAAAGGGAGATCCGATGCCCCGCCCGTCAATAGTCAGCGCCCTGGCGCTCTCCGCGCTCCTGGCGCTCGGTGCCGCAAACCCCACTGCTGCCCAAGACAGCACATCGCTGCCGGTGACGCCCGACCCGGCGGAATGTACCGCCGAACCGGTCACCATTGATGAGTTGCTGTCCCTGACCGGCGCCACCCCTATCCCTGGGACACCCAGCGCGGGTACGGAAGGGGAGACCGCCGCCACGCCAGGGGCGTTTGCTCTGCCTGAAGGCGAGCCGGCTGACGAAGAGACCGTCACCGCCGTGACGGCCAGCCTGCGCGAGGCGCTGGCGTGTCTCAACACCGGCAACTTCCTGACGGCCTTCGCGTTCTTCTCGGAAGACTTCCAGCGCCGGGATCTGGAGGAGTTCCCGATCACCGAGGCGGACGTTGCCTTCTTCGAAGCAACGCCTGAGCCGCTCCCGGCCGAGTTTCACGCCTCGCTCCTGGCGGTGCGTGAGGCGCGGGTCCTGGAGGACGGCCGCGTTGGGGCGCTGGTGGAGACGATCTTCCCCGACGAGGCCCCGGGGCCGCAGGTTGACTTCATCATCTTCGTTCAAGAGGACGGACGCTGGCTTCTCGACGAGATCATCGAGGACCTGGAAGCGCAGTACCCGCCGACCGCGGCGACACCCACGTCGTAGCCGGAGACGGCGACGTACGGTACTCCTCGCACGAAGCTCCGAGTCCAGAACGACCCAAGGGGCAACAGCCCTCTGCTGCAAACGGCGGTGGCGAGCGAGGAATGCGAAGCGCCGAGACAGAGGGGTACTGAGATGAGTCACAACAGCGAAGAGGAGATCGCGGTCGTGGGTCGGGTGCGCCTGGCCCTCGCGGACGGGTCGGAGGAGGCGTGGCTAGTGCCGATGCGCCTGACCGACGATGCCCTCTCGTACCACGCGGTGGTCTATCCCCCCGAGGGGGCAGTCGTGGTGAGCCTGGAACCGCTGAAGCGACCCGAAACCCACCGGCAGGACCTGGTGATCGCTCGAGCAGACGTCACACTTCTCTAGGATCGACGATCACCCCAAAACCGGGGCAGAACCTGCTAGCGGACGAGGACGCGTCCCTGCTGCTGGCTACGGTCGATGTCGACATCGACGTCCGCCCGCCCGCTCGTGGACCTGTGGATACCGTGTCGCTGACTTCCCGGGACACCGACGATTACCGGCGAGATGCCGCCAGAGAGTCCGACCTCGGCGGCACGAACTCCTCGGCGATGCAGTCCATGAGCACGACGTCGTAGCGCCGCCCGGCCAGCGTGCGTCCACCACGCCGCCGTCCGATTTCACGGAACCCTGCCTTCTCGTAGGCTCGGATGGCTCCGGCGTTGTAGGCTGGGGTGTCAAGCCAGACGTTGTGCACCCCGAGCATGGTGAACGCGTAGTCGAGCAAGAGCCGGGTCGCCTCGGTACCGAGCCCCCGCCCCCGGTCCGCTGGGTCACCGATGGTGATTCCGAACTCGGCCGTGCCATGCGGGTTGGTGAAATCTCGGATGTTGACGATCCCGACCGGCCGCAACTCCGGCAGTGCGTAGATGGCGAATCCGAGCCAGTCGTTCCTTTCGCCACGCAGCAGCGGCTCCCACAGCGCGGCGATGGATTCCGCTGACCGCGGCCCAGGGTCGTCTCCTCCGAGATCGACCGTGCGGAAATCGTTGTCCCAGCGCTCGATGAGTGGGAGCAGGCCGCGATGTAGCGGACCCAGCGCCACCCGTTCGCCCTGGATGTTGAGGATCGATTCTGGCCGCTCGTCTGCGGTATGTGCGTTGCCGTCATCGTTCATGTCTCTGCCTCCCAGCAGCACAGTCTAACGACCTCACCCTGCCCTGCCGCGGCAGATCAGAAAAAGGCCCGTGCTACCATCAGCCCGCGTCCGGGGCGGCCGCCTCGCCTGCCCCAAAGCTTTCCTGACCGGAGTCACCACCCCATGGCCACGACCGTTTCCGCAACGACCGACATCCGTCTCAATGTCATCGACGCGCTGGGACACACCCCGCTGGTGCAATTCAACAGGGTAACCAAGGGGATTCGTACACCTGTCGTCGCTAAGCTAGAGATGCTCAACCCCGGCGGTTCGGTGAAGGATCGCATCGGCATCCGCATGATCGAGGAGGCCGAGCGCAAGGGATGGCTAAGGTCGGGTGGGACAATCGTCGAACCGACCAGCGGTAACACCGGGGTCGGTCTGGCCATCGCCGCGGCGGTCAAGGGGTACTCCTGCATCTTCGTCATGCCGGACAAAGTCGCGCCGGAGAAGGTCGCGCTCCTCCGGGCCTACGGCGCCCAGGTGGTCACCACGCCGACGGCGGTTGAGCGCGATTCGCCCGAGAGCTACTACTCGGTGGCCGACCGCCTGACACGCGAGGTACCGAACGCCTTTCAGCCGAACCAGTATTTCAACCCGATGAATCCACGCACCCACTACGAAACCACCGGTCCCGAAATCTGGGAGCAGAGCGGCGGGCAGGTAACCCACTTCGTGGCCGGGGTCGGCACCGGGGGGACGATCTCTGGAGTGGCGAAGTACCTCAAAGAGCACAACCGGACCGTCCGGGTCATCGGGGCCGATCCTGAGGGAAGCATCTACACGCAACCTGAAAGCATGCACACCTACAAGGTCGAGGGCGTCGGCGAAGACTTCTGGCCGGGCACGTTTGATCCGACCCTCGTCGACGAATGGGTGAAAGTCTCGGATAAGGACTCTTTCCTCGCCGCGCGCCGCGTCACCCGCGAGGAGGGAATCCTCATCGGCGGCTCCGGCGGGCTGGCCGCACATGCGGCGCTGGAAGTGGCCCGGCAGGTGGACGACCCGGAGGGTCTCGTCGTCGTACTCCTCCCCGACAGCGGCCGCGGGTACCTGTCAAAGATCTACAGCGACGACTGGATGCGCGAAAACGGGTTCCTCTCCCGCTTCACGCAGCCAGCACGCGTCGGCACAGTGGTCGCCGGGCGCTCACAGGAAACCCCAACCGTGGTCGCGGTGAGCTGCGACCAGACTGTCGCCGATGCCATCGAGCTGCTTCGCCAGCACGATATCTCACAGCTTCCGGTGGTGCGTACGGGCACGCCATTGCTCACGGACGATGGTGCCGCCGCGCGCGTCGAGGTGCAGTCGGTGGCCGGCTCGGTACAGGAGCGCGGTTTGCTCGACCAACTCTTCCGCAACCCGGACGCGCTGGGCGCCAAGATCAGCACGGTGATGGACGGTCCTTTCCCGCTCGTCGACGCTAACGAGGAGGTGGAGCGCGTCGTGCCGATGCTCGCCTCCGGCGCACCCGCCGTGCTGGTGCAACGTGATGGCGCAATCATCGGCGTCGTCACCCGCGCCGATGTGCTGGAGTACGTCGCCCATCACCGGGGAACCTGACCGATCCCCAGGAGCAAGGCTATGGCCATTCAATCACGGTCTCTTAGCTACGACGATCTCCAGCGGCTGCGGGAGACGCGCGACGAGCGCCTGGAGCTGATCGACGGGGAACTGTTCGTGACACCCTCGCCGACACCGCTGCACCAGTACGTATCGGGGCGACTTCAGTATCTCTTCCAGCAACGGGTGCGGGAGCTTGGCTTTGGCCTCGTGTTCAACGCTCCGCTAGACGTGCGTCTGGCGAAACACACGATTGTTCAACCCGATTTGATCATCATCCTTCCGGACCGGCGACCGATTGTGACGGGGGAGAGGGTCGAAGGCGCGCCAAGCCTCGTGGTCGAGATTCTTTCGCCGTCGACCAGAACAGTCGACCGCACGACAAAGCGCGATGTCTATGCCCTGTACGGCGTTCCTGAGTATTGGTTGGTCGACACGGAGGCGCGGACAGTGACCCTATGCAGCGATCCCCACGACGGCCGTTATCGAGTTGAGCGCGTAACTAGGGATAGTGCCATATCCGAGATCATTCCCGGAATGACAGTGGATCTAACAGAGCTCTTTGCGCCAATTCCCGAAGCGTAATGGTTTTGCCGACTAGAGCATCGATGAGGCGCACAGTCTCGTGAAGGCGCTGTTTGCCCCAGTCCCTGGCCGCTGATCCCCGGCGCACAGCTTTGGAGAAATCGAACATGTCGGTTGTGTCGCACTCCCTTACATATGCTGACCTTCTGCGAGAGCGAGAAACTCGTGACGAGCGCCTGGAACTCATTGAGGGAGAAATCGTCGTGACGCCAGCGCCGGCGCCGTTGCATCAGGTCATTGCGCATCGGCTTGCGGTGATGCTGGACCAGGCAATCGATCTGGCCGATTTTGGTGTGATCATGCAATCTCCCCTCAAGGTCTTTTTCGAGGATCACACTGTCGTACAACCGGACCTTGCTGTCTTGCTGCGAAATCGGATGGACCAGTTTGGACCACAGAAAGTGGAAGGTGCCCCCAGCCTGGCGGTTGAGATCCTGTCGCCTTCAACAAGCGCTCGCGATCAGGGGGTCAAGCGAGAACTCTATGCTCGGCACGGCGTTCCCGAGTATTGGCTCGACGATCCCGAGGCGCAGACAATCACGATCTTCAGCAATCCCCAAGGGGACCAGTACCAGAGAGAGACCGTGACGAGCGCGACCGCCGTCTCCGCTACTATTCCCGAATTGTCGGTCGATCTGAAGGCGCTCTTTGCCCCAGTCCCCGGCATCTGACCGCCAGGGATCGTTTTGGGGAGTCGTACGCATGACCGCCGATTGGCAAAGGACCGCTTTCGAGACGCGCGCCATTCACGCCGGGCAGGAGCCCGATCCCACTACTGGCGCCATCACCACTCCCATCTACCAGACGAGCACCTTCGTGCAGAAGGGCGTTGACGAGCTCGGCACGTACGAATACGGCCGGACCCACAATCCCACTCGCACGGCGTTGCAAGATGTCGTGGCCTCACTCGAAGGAGCCGCCTGGGGACTCGCCTACGCCAGCGGTCTGGCCGGAACCCAGAACATCTCCTACCTCCTGGCCCCCGGTGACCATATCGTCCTCACCGACGACGCCTACGGCGGCACCCATCGATTCGTGGCCAAAGTCATCAGTCGCTACGGCATCGACTACAGCCTGGTCGACATGAGCGATCTAGAACAGATCCGCGCCGCGATCCGGCCCGAGACCCGGCTCGTCTGGGCTGAGACACCGACGAACCCCTATCTCAAGATCGTCGACATCCGGGGTGTAGCCGATCTGCTTCAGAATCATCCGGCGTTGCTCGTCGTCGACAACACGTTCGCCTCGCCGTTCTTGCAGAACCCGCTGGCGCTTGGCGCCGATCTCGTGCTGCACTCCAGCACCAAGTACCTTGGTGGTCACGCCGACGTGGTTGGCGGTGTTGTGGTCGGCAATGACCCGGAGATCTACGAGACCCTCAAGTTCCATCAAAATGCCGGCGGCGCGGTTCCTGGCCCGTTCGACTGCTGGCTCGTCTTGCGCGGCATCAAGACGCTGCCGGTGCGGATGGAGCGCCACAGCCGGAATGCACTTGCGGTCGCGGAATTCCTGCAGGGGCATCCGGCCGTGCGGCACGTCTTCTACCCCGGGCTCCCCGGCCACCCCGGCCATGATGTGGCGGCCAGGCAGATGCGCGACTTTTCCGGCATGGTCTCCTTCACCGTCCGCGGTGATTTCCAGACGGCCGCCGAGGTAGCGCGAAGCACGCGGGTCTTCCAGCTCGCGGTCAGCCTGGGCGGGGTAGAGTCGTTGATCGAGCACCCCGGCCAGATGACGCACGCCAGCGTCGCGGGCACTGAAGCGGAGGTCGAGGACACGCTGTTGCGCCTGTCGGTTGGCATCGAGAACGAAGCGGACCTGATCGGCGACCTTGCCCAGGCTCTGGAAGTCCTCGTTCCCGCGACGGCCATTCGCTAGCCTCGCCGGTGGCCGAGCCGCCGATCCGCCCCTATCCGTATCCATCGCCTCCGCCAGCGTTGCGGCCGTGGAATCCGCGCGCGCCGGTGATTGCGGAGCAGGTTATTTCCTTGATCGTCGAGCGGCTACCGGACACGACGGTCGAGCACGTCGGCAGCAGTGCGGTGCCGGGCTGCGCCGGCAAGGGATATCTCGATTTCGTTATTCCCTACCGCAACGTCACGCACCTCGCCGCTATCAACGAAGCGCTCTTCGCGCTCGGGTTCGGGCGACAGCGGAATCGCGATCCGTTCCCGGAGACGC
>JAHWJF010000003.1:8506-22751 GCA_019348515.1 Chloroflexota bacterium
CTCTTCGCGCTCGGGTTCGGGCGACAGCGGAATCGCGATCCGTTCCCGGAGACGCGACCGATGCGGACCGGAGTCATGGACTATGAGGGCGAGACGTTTCTGCTGCACGTCCATGTCGTCCCTGATAGCGCTCCGGACATGACCGAACTCCTCAATTTTCGCGATCGCTTACGCACCGATCCGAACCTCGTGGCCGAGTACGTTGCCGCCAAGCGCCAGATTCTCCAGGCAGGGGTGCTCGACGGTGTGGATTACGCCGAGAAGAAAGGGACGTTCATCACCGCACTCGGATACAACGGAGCCGAAGATGCCTGACGATACCCCGTCAGCGGCGGTGTTCGACAGCCTGACTGTCATCTTCGCCACCTATCGGCCGCCGCTCGTTGCCAGAACGGATGAACCCGGAAACCTCTATCTGCAGACTCCCTCATCCGCCGTCCGACCGAACGGCTTCTATTTCGGCGCGGTGAAGATCGGCAAGCGCTCGGTGAGCTTCCACCTCATGCCAGTCTATGTGCATCCGGACTTGGGTGACGGGATGAGCCCTGAACTCCGCAAGCGGATGCAGGGCAAGTCGTGCTTCAACTTCACGTTCACCACGATCGATCCAGCGTTAATCGTGGACCTGGAGCGCCTGACCGCGGCGGGATTCGCCCGGTTCCAGGAGGATGGAACGATCCCCGCCAAATAGCTCTCTATGCGTCGATGCGGCGGAAGATGGTCGAGGCGTTCTGTCCTCCGAAACCGAAGCCATTCACCATTGCCGCGCGCACGGGCATGCGGCGGGCCACGTGGGGCACGTAGTCGAGGTCGCATTCCGGGTCCGGGTGATCGAGATTGATCGTGGGGGGAACCACCCCGTCGCGAATCGCCAGCACGCAGGCAACCGCGGAGATAGCGCCGGCCGCGCCGAGCAAGTGACCAATCATCGACTTGTTCGCCGAGATGGCGACGGTCCGCGCGTGGTCACCAAGCGCGTCCTTGATTGCTTTCGTTTCGGCGATGTCCCCGATCGAGGTTGCGGTGGCGTGTGCCGCGATGTAGTCCAGCTCGTGCGGCTCCATCTCGGCCCTGTTCAGGGCGTTGGTCATGGCCATCCGCGCGCCGCGACCGGACGGCTCGGGGGCGGTGAGGTGGAAGGCATCCGACGTCAGTGAGCCGCCGAGCGCCTCGGCATGGACCGAGGCTCCCCGCCGGACCGCGTGCTCCTCGGTCTCGAGGATGAGCACGCCCGCGCCCTCTCCGAAAACGAAGCCATCGCGTTCGAGGTCGAACGGCCGTGAGGCGCCCTCCGGATCGTCGTTCCGCCGTGAGAGAGCATGCATGTTGGCCAGGCTGGTTAAGGCAACTGGGGTGATCCCCGCTTCCGTCCCCCCGGTCACCACAATGTCCGCCTCGCCGGCTTGCAACAGGCGCACCGCATCGACAAACGCCTGCACACCAGAGGCGCAGGCGGCCGCCGAGGTGATGGTCGGTCCGTGGATACCGAAGGCGATCGAAACCTGGCTGCTCGCCATATTGGGCGCAAACATGGGGATAACCAATGGCCCAACCCGCGAGGGCCCGCTGAGCGCCATGGCCGTCACATTGCTTTCGATCGTCGGGATACCTCCGCCACCCGTGTTCATCACCACGGCGACGCGGTCGCTGTTCTCGTCCGCAATCTCGAACTTGGCGTCCGCGAGAGCCTCGCGCGTGGCGGCGATCGCGAACTGGGCGAAGCGGTCCATGCGACGAACCGACTTGGGGTCCATGAACGCCTTGGGGTCGAAGTCGGGAACTTCGGCGGCAATTTTCACGACAAGGTTATCGGTATCAAAGTGCTGGACGTGACGGACACCGGAGCGGCCGCTGATCATTCCGTCCCACAGCGCGGGAACTCCAATGCCGAGCGGCGAGACCGCTCCCAGCCCGGTCACCACGACCCGTTTCACGATCTCTCCTTCTCCATCGAGTTTCGTATGGTGTGCTGTCGTTCGCGGCCGCGACGTCAGGCGTCTCGCACGTCGGCCGGCAGCCCGAGGTCGGAAAGGCTGAGCGTCGTTACGTCCCGATTGATGCGCCGGATGAGCCCGGAAAGCACTTGCCCGGGGCCAACCTCGATGAACGTGGTCGCGCCGCTGTTGACCATCTCCGCCACGGATCGGGTCCAGTTCACGGGTCGCTCGACATGATGCGCCAACTCCTGACGCACATCCTCGACGGTGAGCATCGCCGTCGCGGTGACGTTGCCCACGACGGGAATCTGTGGCGCGCCAAGGGGCAGCCGGCTCAGGGCATCGCGCAACCCGGCCGAGGCCCGAGCCATCAGCGGCGAGTGGGAAGCGATGCTGATGCCGAGGCGCGCGACGCGCTTCGCACCACGCGCTTTTGCGATCTCCATCGCCCGCAGCAAAGCGGCAACCTCACCGGAGATGACCGTCTGACCGGGACAGTTGTCGTTCGCGACGATGATGACGCCGCCGTTGGAGGCATCGTGACAGACGGCCGCAAGCGTCTCGGCATCGAGGCCAATCACCGCGGCCATGCCACCGGGACTCTCTTCACCCGCCTCTTTCATCAAGCGCCCGCGTTCCCGTACGAGTTGCAGACCCGATGGGAAATCGATCACGCCGGCGGCGATGAGCGCGGTGAACTCGCCCAGTGAGTGCCCGGCCACCACGGCCGGATCGACCTTTTGCCCGGCTTCGGCAAGCCTCTCCTTCAGTGCTTCCAGAGCCGCGACGCTTGCGGTCAAGATCGCCGGCTGGGCGTTGATGGTGTCCTCGAGCTCGTCGGCGGGACCATGAAAGCAGAGCCGGGAGAGTGGAAATCCAAGGACTTCGTCAGCCTGATCGAACACTCGCCGCGCCGCGGCCGATGCGTCATAGAGCGCTTTGCCCATGCCCACGAACTGACTACCCTGCCCCGGGAAGACCAGCGCAACTTTTCCCGTCAGCGAATCCACTCTATCCGTGATCCTTTGCCGCAGAGAAACTGGCGTCATCACGCCACAACCGACTGAGCATACCATGCGCCGTGGGCGCATCGTCGCCCGCGGCCGGCGGCACTAGTCGCGGAGGAATCCTCCTTCCGAGTGGATGACCTGCCCGGTTACCCAGCCCGCATCCGGGCCGGCCAGCCACGCGACGAGCCGCGCGGCATCCTCCGGCGTGCCGAGTCTGCCCGTCGGGAATTTGGGCAGGAGCGCGTCCCGCAGTTCTGACGAGATCCAGCCGCTGTCGGTGGGACCGGGATTGACCGCGTTGACCGTGATGCCCTTCGCCGCGACCGCGGGGGCGAGACTTCGCGTGAACGCCTCGATGGCTCCCTTCGTCGCGCCGTACGCCAGCTCATCCGGCATGGGGCCGAGACTCTGGCCGGAGGTGATGTTGATGATCCTACCGCCGTCGCCGGCGGCGAAACGACGGCAGAACTCCGCGGCAAGGAGCATTGCAGCTCGCATGTTCACGGAGTAGTGGGCGTCGATCGTGGTCGCGTCGAGCCGCTCGTAGCCGTCACGGGTTGAATACGCGGCATTGTTGACGAGGATGCTGATTGAACCGAGGCGGCCCTCGACGTCATCCAATAGCCGGGTCGCGGCATTCAGCTCGCTGAGGTCACATTCGATGGCCACGGCGCGCCGCCCGTGCTGCATGAGCTCTTGCTCGAGATCGTTCGGCTCGGATGGTGCGCCGGACCAGGGAAACGCCGCGTCGTACGGACGCCAATGGCTGAAACCCACATCGGCGCCGCGTGCGGCTAGCACGCGGCAGATGGCGGCGCCGATACCCCGAAGGCGGCTGGCTCCGGTTACGAGCGCAACCTTGCCGGCCAGATCCGACCCGCTCCTGGCTGTGGACATCGACCCGCTGCCTCCCTCCCTTTCGCATCCAGCCCAAGCGGTGCATTATGGTAGGCGGCACGAGGCCGCCTTGACCCAGAGGGTGTGCCCATGCGACGGTTCTCCCACGTCCGCCCGCGAGGCGAGTGAAGAGGAGTTTTCGATGCGACAACCCGGATTCACGGCGCCAGGGCTCCTGATCATCATGGTCTTGCTGCTGATTGGTGTGACTGGCGTGCCTGTGGCCGCTCGTCAGGACGCCAGTCCAGCCGCGGGAACACCCGAGGTCATCGATATTCAGCCCGTCGAGACGCCGGCACAGCCGACCGCTGCGCCCGCCGCGACCCCCGCGCCTGCCGCCGAGACCGACGTCGTCACCCTGGTCCTGTGGTATCAAAATCCGGCCGACCAGGACATCATCGCGCTGTACCCGCTCGCGACCGATCCCGGATTCGTGGCTGGCCCCGCACCGGGTGCGGCAACGGTCGGGACCGCCGATTTTCCGGTGGACGGTGTTCCGACGGTCGTCGTCGGTGATACGACGTTCGAAACCTACCCGCGGCCGGACGGGGTTATCGAGCGCTGGACCTGGTTGGACGATTTTGAAGGCGCGCGCCCCGGAACGCTGGTCATGCAGCTTGCCGGTCTGGATGGGACCTACCAGAACTACTTCGGCACGGCGACGTTTGTCTCGCGTGACGAAGGTGGCTCGGGTGGCGTGCTGACCATCGCGCTGCGCCCGCCGTCTCCGGCCGCCGTTGCGGAACAGGACGCCGCACAGCCCGCCGCCGATGACGCGGCGGTCGATGACGCGGCTGCGGAAGAGGCTCCCGCGGCAGAGGGCGCCGCTCAACCCGAGGCGACTGTCGATCCCGGGACGGAAATCCTGGTCGAGCCGGAGATCGAGGGCGAGGTTCCGGTGACCGAAGGCGAAGCACCGGTCGAACCAGCGGCGTAATCGGTCTGATTCATCCTGACGTGAAAGCGGCCGGCCCAATCAGGCCGGCCGCTTCGGACTACCTGCAAAACGCCCGCCTACGCCTTCCGCGATAGCGTCCAGAAGTCGTAGGTGCCGAGGTTGATAGGGTTGAAGGCGAAGCCTTCGATATTCGATTGCAGCACGGTCGGCCACTTCGGCTGAGCCGTACAGATATCGGGTGGGTCCTGCTCCGTGATGATCGACTGAATCTCGGCGAGAATGACCTCGTAGGACTCCAGCGTTGATGCGTCCTTCGCCTCGGCGAGCAGCTCGTCGACCTCCTCGTTGCAGTAGAACCCGCCGTTCGCTCCCTTTGATCCCCACGCGTCGCACGACATCGTCGGGTAGAGGACGTTCCAAGCATCGTTATAGTCCGGCCACCAGCTCCAGCGCAGGAAATTCGGCCGCTCCTCCGCCGGGGTGTCGCCGTAGACGATGCCGGTGAAGGTCGCCTGGTCGACCAGCTCGATTGTCAACGTGATCCCGATCTGCGCCAGGTTAGCCTGGAACAGCTCGGCGGTCGTCTGGTCGCCGCCCGCTCCTTGAACGAGAACCAGCTCCGTGCCCTCCGCCACGCCGGCGGCGGCGAGCAGCTCTCGCGCCTCGTCGAGGTCGGTCTCGAAGAAGAAGCCATTCTCCTGGTAGCCGAGAACGGACGGCGCGACCAGGCTGTTCGCTCGCGTCGCGAAGCCCTGGTAGACGCCGTCAATGACCTCCTGATACGGGAAGGCGTAGCACATCGCCTGCCGCGCTTCTGGAGAGGCCAAGGGACCCGCCTCAGTCATCGTGTAGTACTCGACCTCGGTGCTGTCGGAAAGATCGACGGTGAGCGTCGGGACCTGTTGCAGTTCAGGAATCGCCTCGGCGGTAACGCTGAAGCGGTCCATGATGTCGACATCGCCAGCTTCGACCAACTGCCGCATCGTCGCGAACTCTTCAACGACGCGGACGATGATCCGCTCGAAGTGGTTCCCCTCCCAGCCGCGCCAGTAGTTTTCGTTCCGCTCCAGGATGACTTCCCGTCCCGGCTCAAAGGAAACCAGGCGCCAGCCCCCGGTGCCAGTCCCTTCCGGGGTGAGCGTCATCCACGCCTGCCCGAAGTCACCATCCTCCTCATGCTCCATGGCGACTTTCGCGTTGACAACCTGTACGCCGTAGGTCGAGGCCATCGCGGTGATGAACAGCGGCTGCGGCGTTCCACAGTCGAAGATGATCGTGCCCTCGTCCGGTGTCGTCATCTGGGCGGGATCGGAGATAAAGCGAGAGAAGACCGAGACGGCCCCGCGGTTCATTGCCAGCAGTCTCTCGTACGACGCTTTCACCGCCGCGCTGTCGCACGCGGAGCCGTCCTGAAAGGTGAGGCCAGGGCGCAGCTTGAAGGTCCAGACGCTCTGATCCTGGTTCGCTTCCCAGCTCTCGGCGACCAGTCCTTCGTACTCGTCGGTGGCACTGCCCTTCAGACCGACCAACCCCTCATAGATAGAGCGCACGACTAGCGTCGAGCGGTAGTCATACTGCGAGTGGGGATCGAGATCCGAGGGGGACCCGTCAAGGCCGACGATCAGCGTCGTGCCGTTCCCCTCTTGTCGAGCGACCGCCGCGCGCACACGGGACGGCTCCGCGAGGCCAGCAAGTGGGGCCGCCAGTCCAGCCGCCGCGGCCCCTTTGAGCATGGTGCGGCGAGTCAATGGAACGCGCGGCGGGTCGCGGAAGTCATTTGTGTCCGACATGATGCCTCCCTGATTTTCACTGAACAGACGGATGCCCCGGTGCATCCCTCAAGCCCACCGATTCTTACACAAGCCCGCTTGTCAGGTTTACCGTCCAATACCCGGTGGATTGCGGGGCGGGAATACAGGCCGGCCAGACCCCATCACACCCGAATCGTTGTCTCCCCGGTCCGAATCATCTCCAACTCGAGCCCCTCGAACAGCATCCGCCCCACGTCTTTGTCGGTTTGCAGAACGTTCCAGTTTGGATATCCGGCGGGGACGGAGTATGGAGGCGGTCAACTGGAGCATGCCGCATTGAATCGGACTACCCAACCGGGCAGTCTCCCTCCTGCCCATGGAGGGAGCGGTACTCCTCGTACGCATCCGCGAAAATTCGATTATGTCTATTTCCATCTCAGGAGTTCGAGCACATGGTCCTCGCGGCTAACCCTGACGTCGAAATCGTCGATACGACACCCGAGTTTCCCGAAAGCGGCTCAGATGTCCCGCGCCTCTCCAATGAAGAAGCCGAGGCGGTTCTCGACGCCTATTCCGCCGCGGTCGTCGCCGTTGCCGATCGCGTCGGCCCATCCGTCGTCAACATCGCTATTGAGAAGGATGTCGCGGCCCAGGGGCCCGGCGGCCAACGTGTCTACACCGTACCTGGAGGCGGGTCTGGCGTCGTCATTGCCCCGGACGGGTACATCCTCTCCAACAGCCACGTCGTCCACGACGCCAAGCACCTGGAAGTGACGCTAGCCGATGGGCGAACCCTGCCCGCGCGGGTGATCGGCGACGATCCGGCGACCGACCTCGCGGTTATTCAGACGACGGCCGGCGGGCTTCCGGCGGCGCGGCTTGGTGATTCCGAAAGCCTCCGGCCGGGGCAGCTGGTGATCGCTATCGGCAATCCGTTCGGGTTCCAGGCGACGGTCACCGCGGGGGTCGTCTCGGCGCTCGGGCGCTCCCTGCGATCGAGCAGCGGAAGGCTCATCGAGAACGTGATCCAGACCGATGCCGCGTTGAACCCAGGCAACTCTGGCGGACCACTGGTTGATTCACGCGGGCGCGTGGTGGGCATCAACACGGCCATCATTCAAGGCGCCCAGGGGATCTGCTTCGCGGTGCCGGTCAACACCGCGCGCTGGGTCGCGGGGCTGCTCATCAACGAGGGTCGGGTCCGCCGCGCCTTCCTCGGCGTGACGGCCGAGAGCCGGCCGATTCACATCCGCGTCGCCCGCGAGCACGGGCTGCCATCGGCTATTGCCGTCGGCGTGGTCGCCGTCGCGGAAGGGAGCCCGGCAGAGGCCGCCGGGATCGCGCCGCGGGACGTGATCACCCACCTGGGCGATACGCCCTTGAGCGGAGTCGACGACCTGCAACGCTTCCTCGGCCGTGCCGAGATCGGCGCCACCATCCCACTTCGCCTCCTGCGCCGCTACGTCCCCATCGAGACGGAAGTGACGTTGAAGGAGGGTGATGGGTGATAGGTGATGGGTGTGGGGAGAACGAAAACGCTCTGCGTTACCCCTATCACCGTGAGCGCAGCGAACAATCACCACGAGCGCAGCGAGTAATTACCCATCACCCATCACCCTCGTCTCACCCTACGTCGCGCATATCTCCCGGACCCGATCCAGTGGCAGAGCGTGCATCGTGCGGCCGCCAATCCCGACGGTCGTGGTGGCCATGCACAGAGCATTGAGGATCGCCTCTTCGGTCGCTTCCGCGCAGGCTTCAAAGAGCGGGGTCATGCGCTCGTTGGCGATCACGCGGCAGGAAGCGATCTCGGAAGTCCGCTCTTCCGCGCCGGCGAGACCACGGTTGCCAGTGGCGAAGGCGAGGAAAATATCACCAGAGGAGTTGGCGCCAATCCCGCCGACCCGAGCCAGACCGATGGTGGCGCGTTGGGCCAGCCGGTCGCATTGATGCGGCAGGAGGGGAGCGTCGGTGGCCACGATGATGATGATCGAGCCGTCGCCGGGCTCGCGTTGCTCGAGTCGCGCCCGCTCTTCGCGGAAGCCTGGCACCTGCGAACAGGGGATGAGCTCCCCGACTGGCAGGCCGTCGATGCGGAGCAAGTGACGCGCGCCGTAGTTGGCCTGCACGAGTACCCCGACCGTCCAGCCACCATCCGCTTCAGCCAGGAGCCGGGATGAGGTGCCGATGCCCCCTTTGAACTCATGGCAAATCATGCCGGTGCCGCCACCGACGCAGCCCTCGGCGACTGGGCCGTCGGTTGCTTCGTCGAGCGCGTCCCAGACGTGCTCCGGTTTGACGTGCATGCCGTTGATGTCGTTGAGCCAGCCGTCGTAGGTCTCCGCCACGACTGGCAAGCTCCAGAACAGCTCCGGCCGTTGGGTACGCTGGGCCTCATAGCTGATCAAGGCATCACGCACGACCCCGACGCTGTGCGTGTTGGTGATGGCGATGGGCGAGGTCAGCATGCCGGATTCCTTGACCCACAGGAGCCCGGTCATCTCGCCATTACCGTTGAGAACGTGATAGCCGGCAAAGAGCGGCTCGACGCCGACGTCCCCTTCGTGCGGCACAATCACGGAGACCCCGGTGCGCACCGGACCTTCGCCGACCTTGAGCGGCCCCTCGCCGGAAACGAGCGTCGTGTGTCCGACGTGGACTCCCGCGACGTCGGTGATGGCGTTGTGTCTCCCGGTCGGCATGCGTCCAATCGTGACTCCGAGATCCCGCAGCCGCTGTCTTGGTGGCGTCGTATTCACAGCCCGGGTCAATGGCTCCCCCTTTCGCGCGTCACTTTGAAACCATCTCGTCGAGATGCGTACGTTTGCGGCGAACGAGATCCTTCTGGTGTTCAGTGCCGGGTCAAGGCAACGGTGTCATCCTGCAAGTGCACGTGAACGGAGTGACGGATCTCGGCGCACGGGCGAGCCATCACCAAAACACGAGATGCTTCGTTCCTCAGCATGACACGACTGGCTTGACGCTGTATTCAGGATGATGCCTCCACCGTGTCGAGATACGTAAGATCCGTGCGCTCTCGTGAAAACTCGGGTGCGAGGGCCGCGAGTGCAATCATCACGACCCCGGTGACTGGGAGCAAGAGCAAGGTGGCGTCGAACGACCCGGTGACGTCGCGCACAACCCCGGCTATGACCGGACCCAGCGCGGACGCCGCGTAACCAATTGCCAGGACCATTCCCGCCGCCACGCCGGTGCGGCCGCTGGGAGCGATGTCGGCCGGCAGGACGAGCGACATGGCGAAGACGCCCGAGACGCCCGCCCCCGCCAGGGCAGGCCACAGCCAGCGCCAGGGATCGATCGCCGGTAGCGCCAGCAGCCCTAACACCCCGGCCAGGAAGAGCAATGAGGCGACGATCGCTGGCGGCCGGCGGCGGCGGAGCCGATCCGACCAGCTTGGAAAGAGGAGGATCGCCGGAAGCGTGGCTCCGTTGAAGACGGCGAACAGGCCTGCCGTCGCCGTTGCGCTCGTGCCCGCTTCGCCATAGATCGCGGGGAGCCAGGCGACCAGGAGGTAGTAGACGAGACCCTGGGCCGCGAAGAGCAGCGCGCTGATCCAGGCGCGCGCATCCCGCCACGGCGACCATTCCGCGGCGGCCGTCGCGATGTCCGGTGGTACGTGGCTCGGCACGGGAGCGTCCGGCGGGCGCCAGGGACGCATCACCGCCGTCCAGGCAAGGAGCGCAATTCCCGCCAGGATGCCCCAAAGCGTCAATGGCAGGCGCCATGCGGCGGCTTCACCAATGTGGCCCAGGATAGGCCCAGTGAGTGAGGCGGCGACGATCGACCCACTCACCAGACCCGAAGCGTAGATCCCGGTCGTCACGCCGACGCGTAGCGGAAACCGTGAGCGCATCAGGCGTGGCAATGACGGCTGCGAGATGCCAATGCCCGCGCCAAAGAGGAACGTGAGCGCGAGCAAGACCACGAACTCCGGCGCGACCGCTCGCAGGCCACCGCCGACGGCAACGAGCGCCAACCCGGCGGTGATCACTCGCGCCGGCCCCCAGCGATCGGCCACGGCGCCACCGGGAACGGCCATCAGCCCCATCATCAAGGTGGGCACCGCGACGAGGACGCTGGCCTGCGAGAAGGAGAGGCCGAGATCGACCGTCAGCGCCGGAAGCGCGGGACCAAGCCCGATGAACCCACTACGGAGATTGAAGGCCACCAACCAGGACAGTACCAGCACCGTGCATGGACCCGGTCTCACCACCCGTCCAGCCGATCCGACCCGCGTCCCCAGCCCGTCCGGAGCTCACCTGCACCCCCTGGACGCGACGACTCGCGACGTCCGGCCAACGCCCACGCGGTAGGTCGCGGCGCGTCAATCCGCGTCGCCTCCAGGATCTGCTCCAGCGCAATCAGGATCGCCGCTCGCTCCGCCTGCGAGGGCTCCGGCCGAATCTCGACCAACTCCGGGTCGATGCCGTTTGGCTCTACTGACCGACGCGCTCCTTCATGCCCGGAGGTGATGCGGGTGTCATCCCTACTGGCCGTCTGGCCGTCTGACCGTCTGGCCATCTTCTTCCCAACCCCTCGACCCCTCAACCCCTCGCCTCGCCTCACAGCGGTATATTGCCGTGCTTGCGCGGCGGTGTCGGGGCTCGTTTGGAGCGGGCAAGGCCGAGCGCACGAATCAGCCAGGGACGGGTGCGACGGGGCTCGATGACGTCGTCGATGTACCCGCGACTCGCTGCCTGCCAGGGACTGGCGAAGAGGTCCTCATACTCCGCGACCAATTCCGACCGTCGCGCGGCAGGATCATCGGCGGCGGCCAACTCGCGCCGGAAAACGAGGCCGACAGCCGCCTCCGGACCCATCACGGCAATCTCGGCGGTGGGCCAGGCGATGGCAAAGTCGGCGCCGATGTGCTTGGAGTTCATCACCACATAGGCGCCGCCGTAGGCCTTGCGCGTGATGACGGTGATGCGCGGCACGGTCGCTTCGGCAAAGGCATAGAGGAGTTTGGAACCGCGGCGAATGATGCCTTCATGCTCTTGGGTGATGCCTGGCAGGAAACCGGGGACATCGACGAAGACGAGTAGCGGCACGTTGAATGCGTCACAGGTGCGCACGAAGCGGGCGGCTTTCTCGCTGGCGGCGATGTCGATCGTGCCCGCCAGGTGGCGGGGCTGATTGGCCACAACGCCGACGGGGTACCCATCGAGCCTGCCGAACCCACAAATGATATTCGGCGCATATCCCGCCTGGGTCTCGAGAAACTCACCGCTGTCGAGGATCTCGGCGAGGACGTCGTGCATGTCGTACGGCTTTTCGCTCGCCTCAGGGACCAGCGTATCGAGCTCCGGCGCTTCCCGCTGCGGATCGTCATCGGGAGCGAACCAGGGCGGATCTTCCAGGTTGTTGGACGGAAGGAACGAGAGGAGGTAGCGGATCTGAGCGTTGAGATCGTCCTCGTCGGCGGTGATGAGATGGGCCACCCCGCTCCGCTCCATGTGCGCCGCCGCGCCGCCCAGCTCCTCATGGGTGACCTCTTCACCGGTGACGGTGCGGATGACGTCCGGCCCGGTAATAAACATCTGCCCAACGCCCTCGACCATCGCCACGAAATCGGTCATCGCCGGGGAGTAGACGGCGCCCCCGGCGCATGGACCCGCGATGGCGCTGATCTGTGGCACCACCCCGGAGAGGCGGACGTTGCGGTAGAAGACCTCGCCGTAACCGGCCAGGCCCTCGACCCCCTCCTGAATACGCGCCCCCGCCGAGTCGTTGATGCCGATGATCGGCACGCCATAGCGTGCGGCAAGGTCCATCAGCTTCACGAGCTTCTCGGCGAAGGCTTCACCGAGCGAGCCCCCGTACACGGTGAAGTCCTGCGAGAAGACGGCCACGCGGCGGCCATCGATCAGGCCGAACCCGGTGACGATACCGTCCCCATAGGGACGGGAGCGCTCCATGCCGAATGTCGTGCCGCGCCCCTGCACGAAGGGATCGAGCTCCTGGAATGAGTCCTCGTCGAGGAGATCGAGCACGCGCTGGCGCGCGCCGCGCTTCCCGCGCTCGGCCTGCTTCGCGGCGGCGGCCTCGTGCTGGGCAGCGACCTCCGCGGCGCGCTGCTCGCGGACCTCGGCCTTGTGCTGCTTGGTCTGGCTCTCGGTGTTGGCAGTCATGGCACGAATCGTAGCGGACGCCGCCTCTGTTTGGGACAGGATTGATGCCGCGAGCTGGAACCCTGGAACGGATGTTGCGGTCTGAGTCGGGCGGCATTCCTGACGTTGTGAAAAGGAATGCCCGTGCCGTGCTGAATAGGCAAGCGCGAAGTGGGGAACTGCCTGGCGTCAGGCGCCAGGCGTTCACGCTGAACTGGAGGTCTGATCGTGCGATTCATCCCGACGCGGGTCCACGGCGTGCTTGATTACCTGACGGCCGGCGTGCTCATCGCCGCCCCCTCGCTGCTGCGCTTCCGCAAGGGGGGTGCGCAGACCTGGCTTCCTCTGGCGCTCGGCGCTGGCACCATAGCCTATAGCCTGCTTACGGACTACGAGCTCGGCCTGGTCAAGGTCATCCCGATGCCCGTTCACCTTGCCCTCGACGCCGCGAACGGGGCACTCCTATCCGCCTCTCCCTGGCTCTTCGGGTTCGCCGAGGACGTTTCGACCCCGCACCTCGGTCTCGGGCTCTTCGAGATCGGCGCCGCCCTTTGTACGCAAACGACCCCGGATTCTCGTGCCGGGGTCGTTTGCTGAGCATCGTCGTTATCTGCTCCTACTCCGCTGGGGTGATCTTCCAGACTTGACCCATGTCGCCGAGCACGCCGAAGACGGCCACGTATGGGGTTCCGTCCGCGTCAATAGCCAGGCCGGTGGGCGCGATCAGGCCTTCGCTCGCGACCACCGTGCGCGTGCCATCCGGGTCAATGCGGGTGAGTTGCCCTTCGAGGGTCGCCGGGTTCGCGGGATCGGCCGAGAGCATGCCGCCCTTGAGGAACTCCAACACGTAGAGGCCGCCATCCGGCGCCAGGGCGACGTCGATGATGTTGGTGAAGCCCTCCTGGATGACGGTCGGCTCGGCGCCACCGGCCGGAACCATGTAGACCTTGGCACCGCCGGGCGGGAAGGGGAAGCCGGTGAGCTGGCCCACCAGGGAGGCCCCGTCGAGCGCTATGACCATACCGGTCGGAACCGCGTTCATCGGGATCTCCGAGCCGTCCGGCGCTGTCACCATCTCGTTGGGGAAGACCGCCAGCGTTGAGAGCTCGCCCTCTTCCCCCAGTTGCAGGAGCGCGTTCATTCCGGCATCGACAATCACCCCGCTGCCATCATCCTGCATGACCAGGCTGTAGGGATTGGCGTCGAGCGCCATCGCGTCCGGGTTGTTCTCCGTCTCGTAGCCGGCGACGTCGACCACCGGGGTCACGCCACCATCCTGGGCGCGCATCAGGTGACCGAACTGATCCTCCCCGGCCCCGAGGTCGACGCGCGTAGCGGGGTCGCCGCCGAAGCCGATCAGCACGTAGAGGGTGTCGCCGGCGAGTGAGACATCATTCGGACCCGTCGCGTTCGAGCCACCTTCGGCGGCACGAGAGGCCAGTCCGTCGAGGACGCGCTCCTGGCTCCCGTTGGCGACGCGCGTCACACCACCGCTCTCGCCGAAGCACTCCTCGTTCCCTTCCGGTCCCATGGCGCAGGGGCCCTCGCCGCCTACCCCGGACTCGGCGATATAGAGCGCGCCGTCGGCGCCGAACGCCATGCCTCGGGGGTTCGCCAGTCC
>JAHWJF010000003.1:22851-25075 GCA_019348515.1 Chloroflexota bacterium
CAAGTTCGGCAAGTTCGGCACCGTTACCCCCACACGGAGGACCCGAGATCGGAACGCCGCCAGGTGGTGCGTGACCGCATGCTCATGAACCCGGTCACCACGAGCCGGATGCGCTCGACGTCCCCCATCTCCTATCTCTGACGGGCCGGGTACCTTCGGAGCGGGTGGCGGTGTGGGCGTTCGGTCGTCCACCGGGATGTGCAGGGAGACCCGGATTCCGTATAACAGGTACCGGACCAGGGCGAATTACCACTGGCTCGATGGAACGTGCTTCGCCCATACGCGGGGAATCGAAGAACCAATGCGATTCAACCAACTGCATGATTGGGACGTCGCGCCGGCCGTAGCGAGAACGATTCAGGCCGCGCTCGCTGGGCAGGTCGACCTGGCTGACGCAATCTCCTTCGACGCGATCGAGACCATCGCCGGCGTCGATAACGCCTACGTCAAGGAGAACGGCGAGACGATGGCGTGCGCGGCCGCCGTCGCGCTTGCCTTCCCCTCGCTCGAGGTGATCGAGACGACCATCACCTGGAGACCCGTCACCTTCCCCTACGTGCCGGGGTTGCTGTCATTCCGGGAGGGACCGGCGGTGCTCGCCGCCTGCGCCAATCTCGCGGTCGAGCCCGACGTGGTCCTCTTCGACGGGCAGGGCTACGCGCATCCGCGCCGCCTCGGTCTCGCGTCCCACCTGGGATTGTTGCTGGACCGGCCAGCCATCGGCTGTGCCAAGAGCCGGCTGGTCGGTCAGTTCGAGGAGCCTGAGCGCGTCTTCGGGGCGCACACCCCACTCACCGATCGTGGCGAGGTGGTCGGCGCGGCGGTCAGGACGCGGCCTCGCCACAAACCCCTCTTCGTTTCGCCGGGGCACAAGGTCAGCGTCGACACCGCGGTTGCCATCGCCCTGGCCTGTTGCCGCAACGGCGCGTTCCTGCCGGAACCGACACGGCTGGCGCATGAAATGGTGACAAGCGAGCGCCGTGCGCGGATCGACGCGACCGAGCGATCGGCACCTGGTCCGGTGTCATGATGTCTCGGAAATCAGCTCCGGTTCGGTCATCGAGTCAGGGACAGCGATGTCCATCAGGGAGAGGATTGTCGGTGCGATGGCGCTGAGGCGGCCATTCTGGCGAAGCCGCGCATGCCGGTTCACATCGTCTTCCGGCGCGACCAGGATCACCGGCACCGGGTTCGTCGTGTGCGCGGTCATCGGTGCGCCGGTTTCGCGATCGATCATCTCCTCGGCGTTGCCATGGTCGGCGGTCACCAGCGCCAGCCCATTCTGCTCGAGGGTGGCGGAGATCACCTTGGCCAGGCAGGCATCAACCGTCTCGATAGCGGCCACCGCGGCAGCGAAAACCCCGGTGTGGCCGACCATATCGCCATTTGCGTAATTGACGACGACCAGGTGGTATTGGCCGCTCTCGATGGCGCCCACCACGACGTCGGTAAGCTCGGGCGCGCTCATCTCCGGCTGGAGATCGTAGGTCGCGACTTTGGGCGAGGGGATCAAGTCGCGTCCCTCGCCGGGGAATGGCTCCTCCCGACCGCCATTGAGGAAGAACGTGACGTGCGGGTATTTCTCGGTCTCCGCGGCGTGGAATTGCGTCAGCCCGGCGGCACTCACCACCCGCGCCAGCGGATTGGTCACGTCCATCGGCGGAAAGGCAATCTCCGCCTCCAGCCCCTCCTCATAGCGCGAGAGAGTCACCAGATGGAGTTGGGGAATGCGCGGCCCGCGTTCCCACCCGCCAAACGACTCCCCGACGAGCGCCTCCGAAAGCTGCCGCCCGCGATCGGCCCGGAAGTTGAAGAAGATCGCGCTGTCGCCGGGGCGGATCGTCGCCGGTCCGGTGCCGTCGTCGATGACCGTCGGCAAGATGAACTCGTCGGTGATCCCGGCCGCGTAGGCCCGCTCGACGGCCTCCACCGCTGACACGGCACGCTCCCCAAGGCCATGGACGATGGCGTCATAGGCCTTTCGCGTGCGCTCCCAACGACGATCGCGGTCCATGGCGTAATAGCGTCCGGAGACCGTTCCTACGCGGCCGGCACCAATATCTACCATCGCCTTCTCGAGATCGTGAATGAAGCCGAGCCCACTATCGGGAGCCGTGTCCCGGCCGTCGGTGAAGGCGTGGACCACCACGCGTTCGGCCGGTAAACCGCGCGCTCTCGTCTGTCGCAGGAGCGCTTCCAGATGCCGGATGTGTGAGTGAACGCC
>JAHWJF010000084.1 GCA_019348515.1 Chloroflexota bacterium
GGGGCGGGCGGACTCTCGTCGGCGGTCGGCGAGATGGCGAGCGAGCTGGGGGCCGACGTCGACTTGGCGCGTGTGCCAGTCAAATACGACGGGTTGCGTCCGTGGGAGATCTGGCTCTCCGAAGCGCAGGAGCGGATGGTGCTCGCGGTGCCGACGCAGAACTGGCCGGCATTGCAGGACGTGTTCGACGCGGAAGGGGTCGAGGCCACGGCGATCGGGCGCTTCACGGGTGACAGCCGGTTGCGGGTCCGCTACGACGCCAACGTGGTCGCCGATCTCGATTGTGCGTTCCTTCATGACGGCATGCCCTTGCGCCGGCTGGAAAGCGTTTGGACTGGACCGCCATCGGCAGGCGACACGCTGACGCTCGCTGCCCACACCGACCTCGACCACTTGCAGGTGTTGAAGCGAGCGCTGGCTGACGCCAATGTCGCCTCGAAGGAGCCGATCGTCCGTCAGTACGATCATGAGGTGCAGGGGCGCACCGTCGGCAAGCCGTTCGTCGGACCCGAAGACGCTGGTCCTGCCGACGCCGCGGTGCTCCGGCCGGTGGCGCGCTCTTGGCGTGGCCTCGCCGTTGGGTGCGGCATCAATCCCTGGTATGGCGAGCTCGATCCCTACGCGATGGCCTTGCTTGCTGTCGACGAGGCCCTGCGGAACATTGTCGCGGTCGGCGCCGATCCGGCGCGGACAGCCATTCTCGACAACTTCTGCTGGGGCAATCCAAATCTTCCCGATCGTCTCGGGGGACTGGTGCGTGCCGCTCAGGGGTGTCACGACGCCGCGGTGGCCCTCCGCGTGCCGTTCATCTCCGGTAAGGACTCGCTGTTCAACGAATACCGGCTTCCGGACGGAAGTTCCCATCCAATTCCGGGAACGCTGCTCATCTCCGCGATTGGCATCGTGCCGGATATCCGGCGCACGATGTCGATGCATCTCAAACAACCCGGTAACAGCGTGTACCTGGTTGGCGTGACCGGGGATGATCTCGGCGGCTCCCTCGCGCTACGCCTCCAGGGATGCCGCGGGAACCGGGCGCCGGCCGTGCGCGTGACGTCCGCCCGGCGCGTTCTCCGCGCAGTCCACAGGGCCATCCGGAACGGCCTGGTTCAGGCGTGTCACGATCTCAGTGATGGAGGTCTCGCGGTCGCCGCCGCTGAGATGGCGATCGCGGGCGGACACGGGATGGAGATCCATCTGCGGGACGTCCCGGTGACCGAGCCCGACCTTTCCGGAGCCACGCGGCTCTTTGCCGAGTCGCCAACCCGGTTGCTGATTGAGGTAGCCCCGGGTGATGCTCCCGCACTCGAGCAAACGCTGGGACGGGCGCCGTACGCGCGGATCGGGCGTGTGCTCGATTCGCGCCGATTCCGGGCGGCGAGCGAAGACGGAGAAACAATCGACACGGACATCGACACATTGGCCGCGTGCTGGCGGACGCCGTTGGCAGAGGCAACGGCATGAGCGCGGTCGCCGCTCACGTCCGAACGACCGTGCCTCGCGTCCGATCTCGCCCGCAGGCGCTGGTGATGCGTGCGCCCGGGACCAACTGCGACCGCGAGACGGTAATCGCCCTGGAGTTGGCCGGGGCTGCGGTCGAATCAGTGCACCTGGAGCGGCTGCTGACGGGGGAGCGTGACCTCGACGACTTCGCCCTGGTGGTGCTTCCCGGTGGTTTCTCCTTCGGCGACCATCTTGGCGCTGGCGCGCTCTGGGCCCATCGGCTCGAGGCGGTTCGCGGTTCGCTGAACCGATTCGTCGAGAGTGGACGACCTGTCCTGGGGATCTGCAACGGCTTTCAAGCCTTGCTGCGGCTCGGGCTGCTCAACGGCGGTGGGCTAGCGCAGAATGCCTCTGGGCACTTCGAATGTCGCTGGATCTGGATGCAGCGACCGCGGAACGTGCGGACCCCGTTACTGGATGGCATTGACCGTATTGCCATGCCTATCGGACACGGGGAGGGCCGGTTCGTGGCCAGTGACGCGGTCGCCCTCAGCGGATTGCAAACGCGGGGAGAGGTTGCCCTCACGTACTGCGACGCGAACGGAAACCCCGGCGCCTATCCGGTGAATCCAAATGGATCTGATGGGGCGGTCGCGGCGCTGACCAACGCCGCGGGCAATGTCCTGGGATTGATGCCGCACCCGGAGCGCAATGTCACAACCGGACAAGCGCCGGCGGGACGGCAGGATGGCGCTGGGTTGGCGATCTTCACGAACGCGTCGCGTATGGCGCGAGGCTGAGCCATGGCGACGTACGCGGAGGCCGGCATCCATCTCGACGACGCGCGCAAGACGACCGAGCGGCTCCGAGAGATTGTGACGCGGGCGCGTGGAACGGGGGTGCTGGCCGACGTGGGCGCCTTCGGCGGCATGTTCCGCCTTGGTGCGGCGGGCGAATTCCATGATCCGGTGCTGGTGGCCTCGGCTGACGGCATTGGCACGAAGGTGAAGATCGCTTCGGCGCTTGGACGCTACGAGACGCTCGGGATGGACATCGTCAATCACTGCGTCAACGACATCGCGGTCCAAGGGGCGCGCCCACTCTTCTTCCTCGACTACCTGGCTCTGCACCGTGCCGATCCGGAAGTGGTCACGGTCCTCGTGGCGGGGGTCGCGGAGGCGTGCACCGCCGCGGGGTGCTCGCTGCTGGGCGGCGAGACCGCCGAGATGCCGGATGTCTACCCGCCGGGCGAGTTCGACCTGGCCGGGTTCGTCGTCGGGGTGATGGAACGCGACCGGATTGCCGCGAATGGCCAGCCTGCCAAAGGCGATGTCCTGCTCGGTTTGCCCTCAACAGGTTTGCACACCAACGGCTACAGCCTGGCACGGCGGGCGCTGCCACCAGGGATCTGGGCGGACTTCGATCCGGAGTTAGGTACGACTATCGGCGATGCGTTACTCACTCCCCATCGTTCATACCTGGCCGAGATCCAGGCGCTGATCGGCGTCGGGGCCCGAGGGTTCGCTCACATCACCGGCGGCGGACTTCCCGAGAATGTCGCGCGAGTGATACCAGACGAACTCGCGGCCGAGATCGATGTCGCGTCGTGGGAGCCCCCGGCGATTTTCGGGCGAATCGCAAGCGAGGGGTCTATCCCCCTGGATGAGATGTATCAGGTGTTCAACATGGGTATTGGTCTGGTTGCGGTCCTGCCGACCGAGAGCATCGGGACGTCGATCGTTGCCGTACCAGAGGCGGTCGCCATCGGGCGGCTCATTCCTCGTGGCGAGGGCGATGCCGTGCAACTTCTAGGGCTCACAACGTGAGAGTGGGGGAGAGGATGGGCGGCGATCCAAGCGCGATGCGTGGACCACGGCTGGTCGAAGGAAAGACGAAAGTCGTGTACGCCGATCCCGCGGATCCGGCGCTGGCGGTTATCGTCCACAAAGACGACATAACGGCCGGCGACGGCGCTCGCCGCGACCGCTTGCCGGGGAAAGGTGCGCTCAGCGGACGAACCACGAGCAACGTGTTTCGATTGCTCCGCGCGTCCGGCATCCCAACCCATTTCGTCGATGCCCCGGCCGACGACGAGATGATCGTGCGCCGCTGCGACATGATCCCACTCGAGGTGGTGATGCGCCGGATCGCCACCGGCTCCTATCTGAAGCGCAACGACGTTCCGGAAGGCACCCGGTTCGACCCGCCTGTCGTCGAGCTCTTCTTCAAGGACGATGCCAACCACGACCCGCTCGTCGATGCCGAGTGGATCGTGGCCCATGACGTGGCGACGCCGGATGAGATCGCTCGTCTCGCCGAGATCGGCCGCCGCGTCTTCGAGACGCTGGAAGCGACCTGGGAAAAGCAGGATGTGCAGCTCGTCGATCTGAAGATCGAGTTCGGGCGAGATGCCGACGGTAATTTGCTCGTCGCCGATGTGATCGACAACGACTCCTGGCGCATCTGGCCGGGTGGGCGGAAGGAAGCCATGCTCGACAAGCAGGTCTACCGCGATACGGCGGAAGTGACCGACGAAGCCCTCCGCGGTGTGTTGATCAAATACCAGCAGGTGGCTGCCCTCACCGACGAGTTTCCCGCGACCAACGCTGCCGCGCCCGCATCACCGTCAGGAGACGACAAGCCGCGCGAAGCATGCGGCGTCTTCGGTATTTGGGGCGAGGGGACCGACGTCGCGCGCACAACGCTCCTAGGGCTGATGGCCTTGCAGCACCGAGGGCAGGAGAGCGCGGGGGTCGCGGTCCTCGATGACGGACGGATTCGGGTGGCGCTGGGCATGGGCCGGGTTGACCAGATCTTTCGCCCGGATGAGGTCGACGGCCTGACTGGTATCGCGGCCATTGGGCACACCCGATATTCGACGACGGGTAGCTCCCGCATCGAGAACGCCCAACCGATTCTGGTCGAGTCAGACGGTCAGGCGCTGGCGTTGGGGCACAACGGCAACGTGGTCAACCCGCTGGAGCTGCGGCGGCTGGTGCGGGAGCGCGGCGTCGAACCCGTGACCGGTTCCGACAGCGAGTTGTTGGCGCTGTTGATTCTCCATGGGCAGGGAACGTGGGAAGAGCGCATCCGGCGCATGATGGAGCTGGCTTCAGGTGCATACTCGCTAACCATTATCACCAACGACGCCCTATTCGCCGTGCGCGACCCGTACGGGCTGCGGCCCTTGTGTCTCGGCTGGCGGGACGACCATTGGATCGTCGCCTCGGAGAGCTGCGCCCTCGACACGGTCGGGGCAGAGTTGGTGCGCGACGTCCAACCGGGCGAGATCCTGCGTCTTGACGACGCCGGGCTGCGCTCCAATCTGATGGAGAACCCGCCGCGGCCCGCGTTGTGTGTCTTCGAGCAGATCTACTTCGCCCGTCCCGATAGCGTGCTGGACGGGCAGACGGCATTCGAGGCACGAGTGGCGATGGGACGTGAGCTCGCCAAGGAGCACCCCGCGCAAGCCGATCTGGTCATCGGGGTTCCCGATTCTGGTGTACCGGCGGCCATCGGCTACGCTCAGGAGATGGGCCTGCCCCTGAGCGAGGGACTGGTGAAAAACCGCTACGTCGGCCGCACCTTCATCCAGCCTGACCAACACTCGCGCCAGTCGGGGATTCGGTTGAAGTTCAATCCGCTGCGGGGAGCAGTGAAAGACAAGCGGGTCGTGATCGTCGACGACAGCGTCGTCCGCGGCAACACGATGCCGCAGATCGTCGACCTGCTGCGCCGCGGCGGCGCGACCGCCATCCACCTCCGTATCTCCGCTCCGCCAATCGCTCATTCCTGCCATTTCGGCATCGACATGGGTGAGCGCGAGAGCCTCATTGCCCATGGTCGTGACCTGGAGGCCATCCGCCGCCATCTGGGGGCGGATACGCTCGGGTATCTCAGCCTCGACGGTCTCCTGCGCGCAGCGGGTGAGCGGAACCGTTGCCTCGGCTGTCTCACCGGTCGCTATCCGGTGCCGGTCGACACCGCGTCGGCCAAAGACGCCCTGGAGGCGGGTACTGATGCGGCGGCCGCGGAGCGATTGCGCGCGGCTGCTGGATGATTGACACCTTGTTCGCCGTGAGTGGGCGGTTCCGGCTCCCTTCTCCCCGCTCCGAGGGGGCTAGGGGCAGAAGAAGGGGTGGGGATGAGGGGCGTTACTCGGCTCGTGGGCGTAAATCCAGATGAGTCCCCAGCCGGACCCTGTACGGAGACGACCTGCTCCATATCCCGTCCTCGTCGTCGGGTCTGGGGCCCGAGAGCACGCACTGGTATGGGCGCTCGCGCAATCACCCTCGGTCAGTGAGGTCTGGGCGGCGCCCGGGAACCCGGGGATCGCAACGCTGGCCGCAATTGCCGAGATTCCGGTGACGGATGTGGAGGCGACCGCCGAATGGGCGGACGTGCACGGCATCGGGCTCGTCGTGGTCGGTCCGGAAGGGCCGCTGGCGATGGGGCTTGCCGATCTGCTCCACGCCCGCGGTATCCCCGTGTTTGGACCGAGTCGTGCCGCCGCAGAGCTGGAGTGGTCGAAAGCGTTCGCCAAGGACTTCATGCGCCGGCACGGTATCCCCACGGCGCCGTATGGTGTCTTTACGGAGATGGACGCGGCCCTCGACTTCATCCGCGACGCTCGCGATCCCCTTGTCATCAAAGCCGATGGCCTCGCGGCTGGCAAAGGGGTCATCATCTGCGGCACGGCGGCGGAGGCCGAGTCCGCGGTTCGCTCGGTGCTGATTGAACGGGCATTTCAGGGCGCGGGCGACCGAGTCGTCATCGAGGGGTTTCTTGAGGGCGAGGAACTGAGCGTGATCGCTGTCGTCGATGGCGAGCGGATCGCCATCTTGCCCCCGGCCCGGGATTACAAGCGCCTGCGGGACGGCAACCAGGGTCCCAACACCGGCGGCATGGGGAGCTTTGCCCCAGTGGGTGACCTGGACCCGAACCTGCTGGCGCGCGTTCGTGAAATGGTGCTGGAGCCGGCGGTCGCCGGGCTTCGCGCCGAGGGGCGACTCTATCGCGGCGCGCTCTACGCCGGGCTGATGCTCACGTCCGGGGGTCCGATGGCGCTCGAGTTCAACTGTCGTTTCGGTGATCCCGAGACGCAAGCGATCCTTCCGCTGCTCGATCTTGACCTGGCGGAATTGCTCCTGTCGTGCGCCGAGGGGCGACTCGCGTCTGAACACATCGCGGCGCATCCCGCCGCTGCCGTCTGTGTGGTTCTGGCCGCACACGGCTATCCAGAGCGTCCCCGCGGCGGCGACGTCATTGAAGGCATCGAGGATGCGTGGCGAAGCGGGGTACTCGTTTTCCATGCTGGGACCGCACTGAGCGCGGGCCAGCTCGTCGCTAATGGCGGTCGCGTGCTGTCGGTTGTTGGAACGGGTTCTGACCTGGACGAAGCGACGGCGCGAGCGTATGCGGCCGCGGACATGATCCAGTTTAACGGGAAGCAAATGCGGCGCGACATTGCCATGTCCCTAGCTCCTCAGCCCGCGTGAGGCGCATTGCCGTTCTCGCATCCGGCGCGGGAACGAACCTCCGGGCGCTGCTTTGTGCTATCGCGAGCGGTACGCTCGAAGCAGAGGTGGCGGTCGTCGTCAGCGACCGCGCCGAAGCCGGCGCGCTGCGGCTGGCGGCCGACGCGGGGATTGCCGCCGTGTCCTTGCCACTCGTCGATCGTCACGACCCGGTCGCGCGCCAAGCCTATGACCTCCGGCTTGCCGAAGTCCTTCTCCCATTCAAGCCCGATTTGCTCGTCCTCGCCGGTTGGATGTTGATTCTCACTCCAGCGTTTCTGGGCCGCTTTCCTGGCCCGATCGTCAACGTCCACCCGGCCCTGCTGCCCGATGATGGAGGCAGCGAGGTGTTGACCAGCCGCGGCCTCCTCCCGGCTCTGCGCGGCGCGAGAGCGGTGAAGGACGCTCTCGCGCAGCGATTGCCGGTGACCGGCGCCACGGTCCACTATGTCACCACCGCCGTCGATGCCGGTCCGGTGATCTTGCGGCAAGAGGTTCCGGTTCTCCCGGACGACGATGAGATGCGACTGCACGAGCGAATCAAGACCGTCGAACACCGATTGCTCCCTCGTGCGATAGCGATGGCGCTGGCGGCAAGCTCGAATTCGATCATGGAGGGATAGTGGTGACGGCTGGTGGATCGGCGTCGGACCCGCGGAGATCGCGGGTAGTGATCCTGCTTGGATCCAAATCGGACATGGAGCACCGCGCGGCCATAGCGCGCGGCCTGGATCGTTACGGCGTCTCGCACGAGACGAGGATTGCCTCGGCCCATAAAGTGACGCGCTATCTGCTCGATCTACTGGATGACTATGAGCGGGACGGCCAGGCTCGCGTCTACATCACGGTCGCGGGTCGCTCCAATGCCCTCTCTGGCGTAGTCGACGCCAACTCACGTCACCCGGTGATCGCCTGCCCGCCCTACGGGGAGCGGTTTGGGGGCATGGACCTCCTTTCATCGGTGCGCATGCCGGGTGGCGTGGCCCCGATGCTCGTGCTGGAACCGGAGGGCGCGGCGCTCGCCGCCGCGAAAATTCTGGCCCTCAGTGACCCCGCGCTCAGCGAGCGCCTTGCCGCGTGGCGCACCGAGGTAAAGCAGCAGGCGATGGCGGACGATCGCGAGGTTCACGGCGGTTAACCCCGCCAATCGGATGGCCCCGCAATAAGATCAATCGCGCCTGCACTATGCTTGCCGTCTGTGCCGTCATCGATACGAGAGGCTATCCCACGCCGCACGTCAATGAGTGAGCATCCGCTGTTCCGGAAGATCCTGATCGCCAATCGCGGTGAGATCGCCTTGCGCATCTTGCGGGCCTGCCATGACCTTGGCGTGCGGGCCGTCGTCGCCTACAGCGATGTCGACCGCGAATCGCTACCGGTCCGTCTCGCGGACGAGGCAGTGTGTATTGGCCCGGCGCAGGCGGCCCGCTCATACAACAATATCCCGGCGATCATTAGCGCGGCGCTGATTACTGGGTGTGACGCCATCCACCCAGGGTACGGGTTTCTGGCCGAGAACCCGTACCTGGCCGAAGTCTGCGCGCAGGTTGGGGTGACGTTCATCGGTCCCCGGCCGGAAGTCATCGAGCTCATGGGCAACAAGGCCGAGGCTCGCAAGATGATGAAACGGGCTGGTCTTCCCATCGTTCCCGGCAGCGACGGCCCGCTCGAGAATCTGGCGGCGGCTCGCCAGATCGCGCGCCGGATCGGCTATCCGCTGCTGGTCAAGGCCGTCGCTGGTGGGGGTGGCCGCGGGATGCGGGTCGTGCGGGACGAGGGGGATCTCGTTCGCGCCCTGCCGCTCGCGCAAGCGGAAGCCGAGGCGGCGTTCGGAAACGGTGAGGTCTACCTGGAACGGTATATTGCCCGCCCACGGCATGTCGAGGTTCAGATACTGGCCGACCATTTCGGCAACGTGCTGGCGGTGGGTGAGCGGGATTGCTCAATTCAGCGGCGGCACCAGAAACTGGTTGAGGAGGCGCCCGCTCCCAACCTGCCGCGGAAGACTCGTGACACCCTGCTCGGAGCCGCGGTGAAAGGCGCCAAGGCGGCGCGCTACACGAATGCCGGGACGCTCGAGTTCCTGGTCGACCCCGGTGGTAATGCGTACTTCATGGAGATGAACACACGGATCCAGGTCGAGCACCCGGTGACAGAGATGACGACGGGGATCGATCTCGTTGCCTGGCAAATCCGCATTGCGGCTGGACAGCGTTTGACGCTCGATCAACGTGACCGCGAGCCACGGGGTCACGCTATTGAATGCCGGATTACCGCCGAGGATGCGACAAACGACTTCGCGCCGAGCGTCGGTACGGTCGAGATGTACGTGGCGCCGGGGGGACCCGGGGTGCGGGTCGATTCGCACCTCTACGCGGGATACAGCGTACCGCCGTACTATGACTCCCTATTGGGGAAGATCATCGCCTGGGGCCGGGACCGCGAAGAGGCGACGGCGCGGATGGAGCGGGCGTTGACGGAGACTGTGATCACCGGCGTACCACAGACGGTATCGTTCTTGCGGAGTATCGTCGCTGGGGATGAGTTTCGCGCGGCAACATATGACACCGGGTTCATACCCCGCTTGGTCGCAAGACAGATTCAGGCATCGGGCCCGATCTCAGATGATGACGAAGTGGTAGCCGAGACCTGATCTGGGACGTCCGACACAATTCAGGGAGCCACGGTGACGACCGAAGAAGTACATCCTGAGGAAAACCCAGCACGGCGCCGAGAGCGGAGTCGGGAGAAATCGGCCGATACCGCGGCGCGCCGCCATCAGGGGCGGATGCTGGCGCTGCAGGTGCTTTACGAAATTGACCTGACCGAACATGACCCCGAAGAAGCCATGTCACGGGCGTTCGCGGCGCACGAGCCCGTCGCGCCGGATGTCGTCACGCACGTGCGATCG
>JAHWJF010000480.1 GCA_019348515.1 Chloroflexota bacterium
GCTGGCCTTCCTTGCCCAGCACTGATCGCGACACCGCTCGTCGGATACGTTTCGTCGGATACGTTCGCAGGTCTGCACGATCAGAGGGGCCCACGTTCAGTACGCCGAGAGCAGCCAGCCCCGGCGGCTGCGCCTCCCTAGTGTCTCACGACCATCGTGCCGGAATATCACCTCTCGGCAACCCTGGTTAACCCAGTTGTTCACCTTGCCCCCTTAAGCTCATCCCGTTAGTGAGCATCTCGTCGCCTGGGACAGACCTCCCTCGCCCGTCTACAAACTGGAGATCGGCGGGATCAGGGAAGTCCCAGTTTGCGATCTGGCCGCTAGGCGCATCAAAGAGATAGGTCCCTGCACGGAGCTCACCCCGCAGTGAGTCGTTGTGATCCCATCCGTGTGGGATGTAGCACAGGAGGTTTCCATGACCCAGCAACAGGATTCGAAGCAGGATGGTGGCACGTCCGCCCCTGTCTCCCGCCGCCGGTTCTTGCATGTCGCCGGTGCCGCCGCTGGCAGCGTGGCGGTCGGGACGCCGCTGCGCGCCGCCGCCCAGGATGCGACACCCGCGATCAGCGCAATGGCCGGGGAGCTCGCGTCGACGACCCTTCCCAGCTCCTGGGATCAGGAGACCGACGTGGTCGTCGTCGGCAGCGGCGCCGCGGCCTTCGCCGCCGCCGTGACGGCCCGTCAGGCAGGCGCCGAGGTGATCATGCTCGAGCGCGCCGCCAGACCCGGCGGCACGACCCAGGTGTCCGGCAACGAGTACTGGATTCCGAATAACTCCCTCATGCTGGCGGCCGGACGGCCCGACCCCCGCGAGGACGCGATCAAGTACATGGCGCGGCTCGCCTACCCGCAACTGTATGACCCCGAGTTGCCTACCCTCGGTCTGCACGAGCGCAACTACGACCTGATCGCGACGTTCTACGATACCGGCTCGGTGGCTGTGGACGCGTTCGAGGAGTGGGGCGCGCTCTATTCCCGCGTCCAGGCCTCCTTCGGCTACAGCCCGGAGGGGGATTTTGCCGACCCCGACTACAGCGCCGACCTGCCGGAGGACAAGGCGCCCTACGGCCGCGGCCTCCAGCCTGACCCCGATCGAGGCGAGGGCGGCACGATCCCCGACCAGATGGGGGCCTGGACGGACCAGAACGGCGTCCCCCTGCTGACCGAGCACCGCGTCGTTGGCGTCTTCCAGAACGGCGCGGGTGAGGTCGTCGGTGTCCAGGTCGAGACCGGCGACGGGTTGGCGGCGATCCGAGCCAGGAGAGCGATCGTCTTCGGCACGGGCGGATTCACCCAGGACGCGGTGAAGTCGCTCAACTACTTGCGCGGTCCGATCTTCGCCGGCTGCGGCGTGCCGACCTGCACCGGCGACTTCGTCGACATCGGGCTGGCGCTAGGGGCGCAATTCGGCAACATGAACCAGGCGTGGTGGCTTCAGGGCCCGCTGGAACTGCAGCTGCAGAGCCCGAGCCTGACGGGTCCTGACATTTGGATGCCGTACGGCGACAGCATGGTCATCGTCAACAAGTATGGCGACCGAGTCACCAGCGAGAAGATGCCCTACAACGAGCGGAGCCAGACCCATTTCTACTGGGATCCACCGCGCCGGGAGTACCGCAACCTCGTGCAGTTCATGATCTACGACGAGGCCGTCGCCCAGGACCCGACCGAGTTCGCGTTCCGGTACCCGGTGCCACTGCCGGACGATTCATCGGACCTCGTCATCTCCGGGGACACCTGGGAGGAGCTAGCGGCCAACATCGACGCGCGACTCGACTCGGTGCGCGGGCAAGGGAGTATCAGCGCCCGCATCGGGCCGGACGTGCGGCTGGCCGACGACTTCGTCGATCGGCTGGGGGCCACGATCGAGCGCTTCAACAGCTTCGCCGAGACCGGGGTCGACGAGGAGTTCGCTCGCGGCTCGACTCCGATCCAGATTGCCTGGGGCGGCGGCACCGAGCGCTTCGAGCAATTGGCGAACCCGACGATGGCCCCGTTTCAAGCGGAGGGCCCCTACCATTGCGTCCTGCTCGGCGGGATGACCCTTGACACCAAGGGTGGACCCAAGACCGACACCGGCGCCAGGGTGCTGCACGCCAACGGTCAGCCGATTCCAGGGCTCTATGGGGCGGGCAACTGCGTTGCCTCGCCGGCCGGCCAGGCCTATTGGTCCGGCGGCGGGACGCTGGGTCCCGCCCTCGCCTTCGGCTACATCGCCGGTCAGAACGCGGCGGCCGAGACCGAAAAGGTCGTCGACTAATCGCCGCGGGTGAGTCGCAGAGGAGCGTCGAGGTCTCCTCGACGCTCCTCTCCATGAGCGAAACGCCATGTGCAGGTACGGTGGCACCGGTCGTAGCTGTCAGTCGGGCGGCGCCACTCGGCACCCGACGTAGCGGTTTTGAAAGGCGCTCCAAGTACCTCACGCGGATCGCGCTGAAATATCACCTCCCGGTAACCCCGGTTAACCCGGTTGTTGACCTCGCCCCGCTAAAATCGTACTGAACGTGAGCATTACGCTTCTCGTCGCGTGGGACAATCCTCCCTCGCCGCTCACGTACCCGTTCCTGATTCCGCGGACCCGCGTCGTCGGAACAGGCCACATTGAGCCCACTCCTCCAACGTGCCCCTGTGATTGTCGACCCTACTCCAGCGCGACGAGTGGAGGCCGCCGGTGGCGATCAGCGGCATGGCTGACCTTTCCCAGCCGGCACGGAGGACACGGCATAAGCGACGAAAGGAGCAGAGCATGATGGCAACCACCCAGACGGTCCACAACGGTGTTGATGTCAATCAGCTGGTCACGACGATTGATGCCATCAAGGAGAATCCTGACCTGGCCCGCTTCCAGTTTCGCAGCCAGAGCCGCTGGGAAGGCGGGGCCCGGT
>JAHWJF010000085.1 GCA_019348515.1 Chloroflexota bacterium
GAAACTATTTCCTGGTTCTCTCTCGCGCTGACAGATCGAACGGGCGGGTCGAGTTCACGTTGGTTGAGAAAGCGGTCGATGCGCCGGAGGGCCTCCTCGATCTGGTCGAGGCTGGTGGCGTAGGCGCAGCGCACATGTCCCGCACCACCGGGACCAAAGGCATCACCGGGAACGACCGCGACTCTCGCCTCGTGGAGCAGCCGCGTTGCGAAATCGTGCGCGGAGAGGCCTGTCGAGGCAACGGAGGGGAAGGCGTAAAACGCGCCGGCGGGAAGATGACAGGTCAACCCCAACCGGTTCAGTCCGGAGACGATCGCCTGCCGGCGCAGGGCGTAGTCGTCAACGGTCGCCTGCACCTCACGTTCGGGCACTCGCAACGCTTCGATCGCCGCCTCCTGCGCCTGGCGCGATGCGCAGAGTGCGGTGTACTGATGGATGCGCGTCATGGCCGCGATCAAGGGGCTGGGACCTGTCGCGTAGCCGACCCGCCAACCGGTCATCCCGTAGGTCTTGGAGAAACCGTTGAGCAGGAGGGTTCGGTCAAGCATCCCGGGTAGCGTCGCGAAGGGCAGGTGGGGCGCGTCGTAGGAGAGCCGGTCGTAGATCTCGTCGCTGACGACGGCAAGATTGTGGCGACGGACGACCGCCGCGATCGCATCGAGCGCGGTGCGGTCCGGCACGGCGCCGGTCGGATTTCCCGGGTAGTTGAGCAGCAGCACTCGTGTGCGCGAGGTTATGCGGCGTTCCAGTTCATCGGCACGAGGGATGAACCCATCTTCCGCCGGAGCCGGCACCCAGACAGGAATACCCCCCGCTAGCGAGACGCAGGGCGGATACGCGACATACGCGGGATCGGGAATCAACACCTCGTCACCGGGATCGAGCAGGGCGCGCAATGCCAGGTCGAGTCCCTCACTGACCCCAACGGTAATCAGAATCTCGTGCTCCGGGTCGTACTCCAGGCCATAGCGGCGGACAAGGGAGGAGGCCACCGCGGACCGTAGTTCGCGTAGACCGCTGTTTGCGGTGTATGTCGTGCGGCCCCGCTCCAGACCATAGATCGCCGCCTCTCGCACACGCCAGGCCGTCCCGAAATCGGGTTCGCCGACTCCCAGCGAGATAACGTCGTCCATCTGGGATACGACGTCGAAGAATTGACGAATTCCCGAGGGGGGAATCGCCGTGACCGCGCGCGAAAGCTTCACGTATGACACCTCGCTCATGGCGCCACTGGCAGGCGATCGTCGGCCGGAGCGTCCTCGACGAGAATGTCGCCGTCCTCCTTGTAGGCCTTGAGCAGGAAGTGGGTGTTCGTCGCGGTGACGTGATCGATGGGCGCCAGCTTCTCGGAGACGAACTGGGCGATCTCGCGCATGGTCGGCGCCTCGACGATGATGCGAAGGTCGTGCCCTCCGGAGACTAGGTGCACTGACCGCACCTCGGGATGCCGGTAGATGCGCGCGGCGACCTGATCGAAGCCAACCTCCCGTTGGGGGGAGACGCTCACGTCGATGAAGGCGACGACACGCTCGTCACCCAGGCGATCCCAGTCGACGACCGTCTTGTAGCCCCGGATCACCCGCTGCCGTTCGAGCTGGCTGATCAGATGAGCGACCTGATCCTCGGCGATGCCGGTCAGCGTGGCGATGCGAGCCGGGTCGCGGCGAGCGTCGGCGATGAGCGCCGCCAGCACGCGGCGCACTGCCGGATCACGGCTGTCCAGACGCCCCTCGTGCTCCTCTCCATTCAGATTGAACTCAGCCAAGCGATGTCCCCTTCCCCGGGCGCGTCGGCTATCGGCATTGAGGGTCATAGGGTGGTGGGTGATGGGGTGATAGGAAACAGTCTCATGTGCTCTCTATCACCCAGTCCCCAGTCACCTGGGGTCCCTCAGTCCCTAGTCACCTGGGGTCCCTCTGTCCCCAGTCACCTGGGGTCCCCTTCACCGTGAGCGTAGCGAGTAATCACCCATCACCCATCCGGAGCCGATAGCCGTTTTACCGTCTCGGCGACCAGTATTGCATCGCGGCGAGGAACAGGTCGCGCAGATCGACGGCGGCAGCAGGGCGCGGGGAGAGCTTGGTCACCCGGTGCTGCGGGAGCGTGCCGGCGACGAGCGCGTCCACGTCATCCGGCCCGAGACCGACACCGGAGAGTCCGTTCGGCATACCGACACGGCGCATGATCCTCTCGATCTGGCTTGCAAGGATCTCACCCGCGTCTGCTGGGGCGGCGCCGGCGGTCTCGGCGCCAAGCAGCCGGGCGGCTTCCAGGTGGCGTTCCGGGTTGGCCTGAGCCGTCCAGCGGAAGACCGCGGGAGCGTTGAGAATGACTGACATCCCGTGCGGCACAATCGGATGGTCGTCTGGATAGCCAGGTGGGACATAGTCACGGACCATTCCCGAGACGGGGTAGCTCATGCCGTGTGGCAGATGGACCCCCGCATTGCCAAACCCAATCCCGGCATAGGCGGCGGCAAGGAGCATCTCCCCGCGCGCCTCATCATCAGTCGGATCCTCCACGACGCGAGCGATGTTGCGTGCCATCACATCCATCGCTTTACCCGCCCAGATGTCGGAGATCGGGTTTGCGCCCTGGTAGGCGGGCCGCTGCCCCGGATGATCGGGTGCGGGTCGCGCGTGAAATGGCAGGGCGGTAAACGACTCAACCGCGTGGGAGAGGACGTCCAGCGCCGAGCAGGCGGCCACCATCGGCGGCATCGTGCGGGTGTTGTCGGGGTCGACGATGCCCAAGGCCGGGCGCAAGGCTCGATGCGCGATTCCCGTCTTGGCGTGCAGCGTCTCGTAATCGAAAATCGCGACCCCGGTCGTCTCGGAACCGGTCCCCGCCGTGGTCGGGACGGCGACGAGGGGTTTGAGCGGCCCGGGCACCGGGTTCCCTTGCCCGATGGGAGGGTTCACGTACGTCAGCAGCGGCGCCGGGTAGGTCGCGTAGAGGTTCGCCGCCTTGGCGGTGTCCATCACGCTGCCGCCTCCGACGGCAACGTAGCCATCGACATTTGCGTCCGTAGCGAAGGCGGCCGCGGCCATGAAGGATTTATCGGTAGGTTCGACGCGGACTTGATCGTAGAGAACGGCGTCGATCCCCTCGCCTCGCAGCGCGTCAAGGGTCGTTGCCACCGTCTCACCGCCGGCCAGGCGGGGGTCGGTGACGACCATGACCCGCCGCCCGCCGAGGCGAGCCATGTCGGCGCCGACCTCGCGAGTCGCGCCTGGTCCGAACTTGATCGACGACGTGTCCATGGTGAAGCAAGTTTCATAGATCGGTTGCGGTTCAACCATGGACCCTCCTCGCGGATGCCGCGGACTTCCAGGTGACGCTGGTTACCGCTCCAGTTATTTCCGCCGCACTCCACTTCGCGTTCGAGAAGCCACGTCGTGCGTTCGGAGCCTGCCGAGTATCGAGTGTATCTCTCGTTCCCAACATGGTGGAGTAAAGCGAAAACCGAAAGCGGATAGTGCGCCGCGCCGGCGACAACGCAGTCGTGAAAGAGAGAACGGCCCCGGCGAGAAGCCGAGGCCGTTCAGATCTTCTATCACGTGTCGCGAAATACGAGAGTTTCCTGTCAGCCGCCTGGGGCCTCAGTGGTCCCGTCGTCGTTCTTGCGCGGGCGGTCACGGACCCTTTCGCCGCTATCCGTGGCCCCAACGCCGTCCGCGGCCGCCGTGCCGGTGGATCCACCCGCTGGCGCGGCGCCCGTTCCCGGCTCCGTGGAGATCGACGACGCTTCTCCAGTCGATGTATCACCGGGGGCCGTCTCGCTCGATGATCCCGCGCCGCCGGTATTGATATCGTCCGGCACCGTCGAAACCGGTTCCGCCGGTGGCGGCGGCAACAGCTCGATCGGGATATCCAGGCCGGTCAAAATTGTCAGGTCATACGCGGTCACATCATCCAGAACGCCAAGCGCCTCGAGCAACTCGGCATTCGCCGGAAGCGGGGCGCCGGTCGAGTCTGCACTCTCTGTCGAGCCAGCGACGTCAGTGACACCTTCACCGGCGCTGCCGGCGGAGGCGTTGCCGCCGTTGCCGTCCCTGTCACGCCCGGCGTTGCCGGTAGAGGTGTTGCCGGCGCCCGCTCCGGACCCCGACGTTCCGTCTTCTCCAGAACGCGCCTGCTCCAAGTCCTGCGTTGGCGCCTGCTGGGCGAACGTAGATCCTGCAGGCAGTGCCGCCGTGATGATCGCCAGAGACGCGGTCAGCGCGGCGATGCGCGCCCATGATTTCCTGTTCAACATGACGATTGAAGTCCTTCCCTCACTCTGCCAGGACGCGCGGGCGGCCATCCCGTGCGGCCCGCCCTGGCAACCGTGTGAACGTACCCTCCGGTACCCTCCTGCGTCAACGTACGGGCCCCGGCTTGCGTTTCGTCTCGCACCTACGCGCCAAAAGGTTCAAGAATGGCGGTTCCGCCTAGCCTTCCAGTCTCCCCGGCCGACTTGTGACCGGCTGGCATGAAAACTGCGGGCAGGCAACTGCCCTTGGTGGGCACGCGTGCACGTATTGCGAAGGAGGCATCCATGAAGTTCGGACGGTTGATCGCGACCGCTGGCGGAGCGGCCACAATTGCTGGAATGGTGGCATTGAGCGGGCCCGCCGCCTGGGCCCAGGACGCCACGCCAGAGGCCACGGCGGTCATGGCGCCGCGCCCAGCACATATCCATGTCGGAAACTGCAATGAGATTGGCGAGGTTGTTGCGCCGCTTACTGAACTGACCGGCGCAGCTGGTGGTGACCGCGTCGGCCAGGCGAACCGGGCCATCGTCGCCGAGAGTTCGTTTACCTCCGTGCCCTTGACCCTCGACGCCATTCTGGGCGCCGATCACGCCATCAACGTCCACCTCTCCGCTGAGCAGATCGACACGTACATTGCCTGTGGGGAAATCGGTGGCTCCCTATCACCCGACGGAACATTGATCATCGGTCTCCGGGAGCTGAATGATTCGGGCTTCACCGGGATCGCCTTCCTCGCGCCTGGAGCGGACGGCGCCTCGACCGATGTCTCGACCTTTATCGCACCTACCCAAGACGAGGGCCGGAACCGCGGCGGTGGGGCTGAAGAGACGGATGCGACCACGACTGATGACGCGGCAGCGACTGATGACGCGGCAGCGACTGATGACGCGGCAGCGACTGACGATGCGACCACGACTGATGCAACGCTTCCCACCGCGGACGCGACGCCAGACCTGGACGCTGGCATAGAACCCGACGACGAGGACGAGGACGACATCACAATTGGCACGCCCGAAGCCAATCAATAACCGCGAGGGGCGAGCCTGTCGATCCAAGCTCGTCCGCTAAGTTCGCCGAGGAAGGCCGGGTGCGTATCTACGCACCCGGCCTTCCTTGCAATAAGAGTTCAGTGTTTGGCGCCGGGACCTCTGAATACCCATTTCCGGGTTCGCGCAAGGTCGTTGACAATGCGACACTTACAAGACCCCGAGCGGGAGTGCGCTTCCCGCGCCGCGACAAGGAGGTTCCCGTGACCGTCCGCCGCTTTGCACACGTAACAGGAAGTGCGATTGCGCTCTTCGCGATGGTTGCCTCAGCGATTCCCAGCGCCTTTGCTCAAGATGCGACGCCGGTCGCACAAGTTGCGCCTCCCAGTCGGCCAGCCCACATACACTCCGGCAATTGCGTGGAGTTGGGTGATGTGGTTGTGCCACTGACCGATCTCGCCCCGGCCGTCGGTGTGCGTGTTGGGCAGGCTGACGAGGCGGCCGAGGCGGAATTCTCAGTCACCAGCGTCCCGATGACCCTCGACGCCATCCTCAGCGCCGACCACGCCATCAACGTCCACCTCTCCGCTGAGCAGATCGACACGTACATCGCCTGCGGCGAGCTCGGTGGGTTTGTCGACGGCGGCGGGTCTCTTACCGTCGGTTTGCGAGAAGAATCGAACTCCGGCTACACCGGAATCGCGTTCCTGACACCCGGCGCAGACGGCGCTTCGACCAATGTGTCGGTCTTCATTGCTCCCGTGTTGGGGGCGGCCGGCTAGCACGATTCTCCGCATGGGCCGTCGCGGTATTTGGTCGTGTCCTCACCATCTTCACCTGCTGGGATTCGTACCCATCTGACGCCTAGCGGACCCTCTGATTGGCAGCGGCATCTCGCGAAACGGTTCTGAAATAGCAAGGGAAGTCATGTCGTTTCCCCGGCCAGGTACGTGGCGGCCATGGCGATCGAAAGTGATGTGGGCGATTCTTATCGCATCGATCGCGTTGGTTCGGTCGGGGTATCCGGCCTTACGCGGGCAGAACGCTCCAGTGCGGAACGCTATACGGGCGTTCAATCGGCGCTGGGTGAATCCGCTTGTGCTGCAAATTGCCGGCCATCATCCTTGGCCTGTCGCGCGGCTCGAGCACCGGGGTCGGCACAGCCAAATGCTCCGTGCAACCCCCGTCTTGGCGGTTCCGTTGCTCGAGGGGTTCCTTATTCCGATGCCCTACGGCCAAGACGTCGACTGGGCGAAGAACCTGATCCACTCGGGCGAAGGTGTTCTCCAATACCAGGGCGTGCGCTACCAAATCGGATTCCCCCGCACCCTCGCGCGGGCCGCGGCGAGGCATGAGCTACCAGGATTAACCCGAGTCCTTGCTGGACCATTTGGGATTCGATCATTCATGCGTGTTGACATCCTCCCTACCCCCTCCGTGCGAGTTCCTCACCCTGCCTGACGCATTTCCTTGGCCCCAAACCTGCTTGGCTTAGTCCAGAATGCACATGCGTCGCCAGGCGGTGCCAGCATCGTTATTGTCACCCGCCGCGGCGCTCCCCGGAGGGTCAGATGCCTATTCCATTCCGCAACCGCACGGACGCGGGCCAGCAGCTCGCGTCTCACCTGACTGACTATCGCAATCGTCACGATGTCCTCGTGCTCGGACTTCCTCGTGGCGGCATTCCCATCGCCGCGGAGGTCGCCGCCGCGCTCAATGCACCCCTTGATGCCTTGTTGGTCCGCAAGCTTGGCGTCCCCGGGCACGAAGAGCTGGCCATGGGCGCAATTGCTTCCGGTGGTCTGCGTGTTCTGAACGAGGACACCGTTCGCGATCTTCGTATTCCGACCGACGTCATCGATGCGGTCGAGTCGGTTGAGCGACGCGAGCTCGCCCGCCGCGAGCGCCTATACCGAGGGTCGCAGGCCCCGCCTGATGTGGCGGGGAAGACGGTGATCCTCGTCGACGATGGCCTGGCGACCGGGTCGACGCTACGCGCAGCCGCCCTTGCCCTGCGCGAAGGAAACCCAGCCCGTTTGGTGGGCGCCGTGCCGGTCGCATCTCGCGTTGTCTGTGAGGCGATGCGCGACGTCGTCGACGAGATGGTCTGCGCGGAGACTCCCGAACCGTTCTACGCCGTCGGTCTCTGGTACGACGACTTCGGACAGACCACCGACGAAGAGGTGCGTGAACACCTTGCTCGCGCTGAACAGCGGATGGCTTCGGCCCGTCGCGAACAGTCCACCGCACCGTCGGCAGGTGTCCTGGCGCCATCCACGCCCGCGGAAACCATTGCCCAGGCCGCACTGCCGCTGCGTGGCGATCAGGCCGACACCGGACCGCTCCTGGAACGGCTCGGGAATGCGGAGATCGTCCTGCTCGGCGAAGCATCACACGGCACCCATGAGTTCTACGCCGAGCGCGCGAGCATTACGCGGCGTCTCATCGAGGAACGAGGATTCAACGCGGTCGCCGTCGAAGCAGACTGGCCTGATGCCTATCGCGTCAACTGCTTCGTCCGTGGTGAAAGCGATGATCAGGACGCGGAAACCGCGCTCGGCGACTTCGTGCGGTTCCCGCGATGGATGTGGCGCAATGAGGATGTCGTCGCATTTGTACGGTGGTTGCGGGACTACAATGACTCCTTGCCACCCGGCACACCGAAGACCGGTTTCTACGGCATCGATCTCTATTCACTCTCCCGGTCGATCGAGGCGGTCATTACCTACCTCGACAAGGTCGACCCTGAGGGTGCGGCACGCGCTCGAGCCCGCTACGCGTGCTTCGACGATTTTGGGGACAATCCCCAGATCTACGGACAGATGGTTTCCCTCGGTCTTGCCGAAGATTGCGAGAACGAAGTCGTCGGCCAACTCCTCGAGCTGCAACAACGCGCGGCCCAACGAACCGGGCGCGAGGGTCGCGGCGGCGAGGATGAGCTCTTTTTTGTCGAGCAGAACGCTCGCGTCGCTCGTAACGCCGCCGCGTACTACCGCGCTATGTTCCGCGGCCGCGTCTCCTCCTGGAATCTGCGCGATACCCACATGGCGGATACGATCGACTCACTCATCCAGCACTTGCGCGTGCATGATGGCCACGCCCGCATCGCGGTCTGGGCCCACAATTCCCATCTCGGAGACGCCCGCGCCACCGAGATGGGTGTCGTCGGTGAGCTGAACGTCGGGCAGCTGATGCGGGAGCGGCACCCCGAGGAGACCTACAATATCGGCTTCACGACCTATGAAGGTACGGTGGCCGCCGCCAACGAATGGGACGAGCCGGCTCGCCGGCGCCGGGTGCTTCCCGCCCTCCCCGGGTCGTACGAAGATTTGCTTCACCAGGCATCGGGCATCGCGGAGTCCGATCTCATGCTCGATCTCCGGAACGGAGGCGGGTTCATCGAAACACTCGCGGAACCGCGGCTGGAGCGGGCCATTGGCGTCGTCTACAAGCCGGAAACCGAGCGTTTCAGCCACTACTTCCACGCGATCCTGCCCAGGCAGTTCGACACTGTCCTTCATCTCGACCGGACGTCCGCCGTTCAACCACTTGACCCTCACGCGGGATTCGAATTGCCGGACGAAGTGCCAGAAACCTGGCCATTTGGGGTGTAACGAAGGTGTCAGCCTGACATCCCCGGGAGCACGTCAATTCTTTCGAGGGGCTAGGTACGCTTGAACAAGCGTCGGCCCGCGCGTGGAATCGGTTACTGTGGCATCTCGCGCTCGAGGTGGTCGCTGCCGTCCGGAGGACCAAGCAGGAGCAGACTGCATGACCGTCGTACTCGTCCCCGTTGACGGATCGGTCCGTGCCCTTCGCGCCATTCCCTGGGCCGCGAAGCTCGCCGGACCTGACGGCGCCGTGGTCCTGCTGCGGGTGGTCCCGGCTCAGCCCGACTACGCCGAATCTCTGTTCGGGCTGGTCGGCGCCGAGGATGCCATTCAAGGCATTCAGGATGCCTGGTCGGGGACCGCCACGGCAGACATGGACGAGGCCGCCGCGGTGATCGCCGAGTCCGGCGTTGCGGTGGAGCAAATAACCGCCGCAGGTGAGCCGGATGAAGAGATCGTGGCCATCGCGGAGCGACGCGGGGTGGACATGATCGCCATGGCTAGCCACGGCCGGGGCGCTCTTGGCCGGGCGATCTTCGGCAGCGTTGCCGACCGCGTTGCCCGTAGCGCCACGGTTCCGGTGTTGATTCTGCGCACCCCCGACGAGGCCGCGGAGACCGAGACCGCCGTTTCGCGCATCGTCGTCCCGCTCGACGGTTCGGAGATTGCCAGGCGCGCGCTCCCGCTCGCCGCGGAACTCGCCAGGCATTGGGCGGCCCCGGTGCACGTCGTTCGCGCGATCGCTCCTGTTACCGCGCTTCCCGTGGCGCCGGGCGTCTTTGGTGCGGCGCCGCCGATCAACGCGGAGGTGACAGATCAGATCTGGCAGGAGGCTGAAGCTCAGGCTCGAACCACGGTGCGCGATGCCGTAACGCAGTTGCAAGGTGAAGGAATTGAGGCGTCCGGAGCGATACTCAACGGATCCCCGTTTTTCGCCATCAGCGAAGCGATGGAGCCTGGTGATTTGCTCGTCCTGACCTCTCACGGTCGTGGCGGCGTTCGCCGCTGGCTTC